>DATMJH010000072.1:0-10467 GCA_035554015.1 Mycobacteriales bacterium | reverse complement strand
GCCGGGGCAGCCGCTGGGTGCCGCCCGCCCCCGGCATGACGCCGAGCGAGATCTCCGGCACGCCGACCTTCGCCCGCTCTCCCAGCACCCGGAAGTCCGCGGCGAGCGCGAGCTCGAACCCCCCACCGAGGGCGTAGCCGGTGACGGCGGCGACGACCGGCTTGGGGAGCTTCGCGACCACGCGCAGCGCCTCCTGCAGACCGGCACCCCAGGCCACCATGTCGGCGTAGGTGAGCGAGGACATCTCGGCGATGTCCGCGCCGGCGGCGAAGATCCGCTCCCCGCCGTAGACGACGACCGCTCGCACGTCGTCGCGGTCACGGGCCTCGAGCGCCGTCTCGTGCAGCTCCGACCGCAGCTGGGCGTCGATGGCGTTCATCTTCGGGCGGTCGAGGCGGATCGTCGCCACGCCCGCGTCGTCGCCGGTGCCGACCTCGAGCCGCACGAACTCGCCCACTGGACCTCCGCCTCCCGTGACCCCCGGCGCACCCTAGACGGGACTAGGGTCCGGTCGTGTTCCGGGACTCCCGCGGCGTCGTGCACACCGTCTCCTCCCCCGACCCGCTGGCCGACGTGCCGGCCGGTGCGGCGCGTGCGCTGCAGGACGCGCTGCTCGCGCCGCCCTCACCGGGCGCCCCGGTCGACGTCGGCGGCGTGCTGGCGCTGGCCGACAGCGTGCGCGAGCTGCTCGCCCGGTGGCAGGACGCCTTCTTCGACGCGCTGCCCGAGGTGGTCGACCTCGCTGAGGAGGCGAGGTGGGCGGCCGAGGCGGGCCTGTCGTTGGCGGACGTCGAGGCCGACGCCGGGCAGGACGACCGGACCGGCGCGCAGGAGGAGCTCGACGACGAGCTCGAGCTGGTCGCGCTCGGCGACCTCGACGACCCGGACGGCGACGAGGCCGGCGCAGACGCGCTCGACGCGGACGACTTCGAGCTGCTGCTCGACCGCGACGACGACGACGACCCGCGCGCCGGTCTGCCCGAGGCGCTCGTCACCGCGCTGGAGCGCGAGCTGCTGCTGCTCCCGGTGCGCGTGCGGCTGGAGGCACTGGTCGCGGCCGACGACCTGGTGCAGGAGTGGGCCGAGCTGGTGGGCGACCGGGAGAAGCTGCTCGGTCACCTGGTGCTGTCGCACGGCGAGCTGCCCGAGGAACTGGGCCACGAGTCGCTGGCCGGGCGGCACGCCACCCTGCACGCCGAGGCCGGCCCGGGGCACGTCCCGGCGGGCCGCCGGTGAGGCGGACCACGCCGCCGGCCGACGGCACGGCGGTCACCTGGCGGGACGTCGTCGTCGACGGCGCCGTCGTCCGGGTGATGGAGGCCGGGCCGGCCGACCCGGCGCGCCCCGGCGAGCCGCTGCTGTTCCTGCACGGCTGGGGGCTGTCGCCGCGCGTCTACGCCGCGGGGGTCACCCGCCTGACGGCAGCCGGCGTGCGGGTCATCGCGCCGTGCCTGCCCGGGTTCGGCGGCAGCGACGGGCCACCGCTGCGGCAGGTCGACCTCGCCGGCTACGCGCGCACCGTCGGCCGGACGCTCGACGTGCTCGGCGTCGAGCACCCGGTGTTCGTCGCCGGCCACAGCTTCGGCGGCGGCGTCGCGATCCAGCTGGCGACCGACCGGCCGGAGCGGGTGCGGTCGCTGACGCTGGTCAACTCCGTCGGCGGTGCGCCGGGTCGCCGGCAGGCGCTCGCCGACCGGTCGTGGCTGGCGTGGGCGGCCGGTGCCGTCACCGAGCTCAGCCCCCGCGGGCTGCTGCGCGCTGCGCCGGGGCTGCTGCGCGACTTCGTGCCGAACGCCGTCCGCAAGCCGGTGACGCTCGCGCTCACCGCCCGGCTGGCACTGACGGTGCAGCTCGCCGACGCCGTCGCCGCACTCGTGGCCGCCGGCCTGCCGGTGCTGTTCGTCTGGGGCGACCGCGACCGGCTCGTGCTGCCCGGTGCGCTGTCGCAGGTCGAAGGGGCGCTGCCGGCCGAGGTGGTGAGCGGTCGCCACGGCTGGCTGCTCACCGAGCCGGAGGAGTTCGCGACGCTGCTGCGCAACGCACTCGTCGTGCACGCCATGCTCGAGCGCAAGAAGCGGGGGCAGTCGCTCGTGCTGCCGAAGGGCTGCAGCCTCGCCGACCTGCTCCCCCCGGAGCGCCGCGCTGCCTCGCGGGTCGCCCGAGGGCGCGGCGGGCTGCGAGCGCTGCCGTTCCGGCGGCCGTCGTGAGCGGCACGCACCTGCCCGGGCTCGACCGGCCCTGGCCCGGCTCGCCCGTCCCGCTCGGCGCGACGTGGGACGGCGAGGGCACGAACGTCGCGCTGTTCGCCTCGCAGGCCGAGGCCGTCGACGTCTGCCTGTTCGACGACGCGGGGCGCGAGAGCCGGATCGCGCTGGAGGAGTCGACGTTCCACGTCTGGCACGGCTACCTGCCGCAGGTCGGGCCGGGCACGCGCTACGGCTTCCGCGTCGACGGGCCGTTCTCCCCACCGGACGGCCACCGGCACAACCCGAGCAAGCTGCTTCTCGACCCGTACGCGCGCGCCATCGACGGCGCGTTCGTGCTCGACGACGCGGTGTTCGGCTCGCAGCCCGGCCGCACACCCGGCACCCACGTGCAGGACCACCGCGACTCCGCGCCGTTCGTGCCCCGCGGCGTGGTCGTGCACGACGCGTTCCCGTGGGGCGACGACCGGCCGCCGCGCACGCCCTGGAGCGACACCGTCGTCTACGAGATGCACGTGAAGGGCTTCACCGCGCGCCATCCCGACGTGCCGCCGCACCTGCGGGGCACGTACGCCGGGCTCGCGCACCCGGCCGCGGTCGACCACCTGCTGCGGCTGGGCGTCACCGCGGTCGAGCTGCAACCGGTGCACCACTTCGTCTCCGAGCCGCACCTGCTGCGCCGCGGCCTGACGAACTACTGGGGCTACAACTCCATCGGCTACTTCGCGCCGCACGCCGCGTACAGCGCGAGCGGCTCGCGCGGCGAGCAGGTCCGCGAGTTCAAGGCCATGGTGCGGGCCCTGCACGCCGCCGGCATCGAGGTGCTGCTCGACGTCGTCTACAACCACACCGGCGAGGGCGACCACACCGGGCCGACGCTGTCGCTGCGCGGCATCGACAACGCGGAGTACTACCGGCTGCGCGACGACGACCGGGCGCTCTACCGCGACTACACCGGCACCGGCAACACGCTGCGCATCCGGTCACCGCACGTGCTGCAGATGATCATGGACTCGCTGCGCTACTGGGTCGTCGAGATGCACGTGGACGGCTTCCGCTTCGACCTCGCGTCCGCGCTGGCCCGGTCGTTCCACGACGTCGACATGCTGTCGTCGTTCCTCGCGACCATCCAGCAGGACCCGGTGCTGTCGCAGGTCAAGCTCATCGCCGAGCCGTGGGACGTCGGCGAGGGCGGCTACCAGGTCGGCGAGTTCCCGCCGCTGTGGACCGAGTGGAACGGCCGCTACCGCGACACCGTGCGCGATGCCTGGCGGGGCGCCGCCGGCGGCGTGCGCGAGCTCGGGTACCGGCTGTCCGGCTCGTCCGACCTCTACCGCGCGCAGGGCCGCCGGCCGTGGGCGTCGATCAACTTCGTCACCTCGCACGACGGGTTCACCCTGCGCGACCTCACCACCTACGAGCACAAGCGCAACGAGGCCAACGGCGAGGGGAACCGCGACGGCGACGACCACAACCGGTCGTGGAACTGCGGGCACGAGGGCGAGACCGACGACGCCGCGGTCGACGCGCTGCGCCGCCGCCAGGCGCGCAACCTGCTGACGACGCTGCTGCTGTCGACCGGCGTGCCGATGCTGCTCATGGGCGACGAGGTGCGCCGCACGCAACGGGGCAACAACAACGCCTACTGCCAGGACTCCGAGCTGTCCTGGATGCCCTGGGACGACAGCCCGGAGACGCAGGACCTGCTGGCGCACGTGCGCCGGCTGCTGCGGCTGCGCCGCCGGCACCCGGTGTTCCGGTCGCCGTCGTTCTTCCTCGGCCGGCCGGTGGGGCCGGACTCGGTCAAGGACCTGGCCTGGTTCGGCGCCGACGGGCAGGAGCTCACCGACGAGGACTGGTTCGACCCGTCGGTCGCCACGCTCGGGATGTACCTCGACGGGCACGGGATCCGCGCCCGCGGTCCGCGCGGCGGGCGCGTCGTAGACGACAGCTTCCTGCTCCTGCTGCACCTCGCCGACGGCGAGGAACGGGTCGAGCTCCCCGGCGAGCCGTGGGCGGCGCAGTGGAAGGTCGAGGTCGACACCTCGCACGAGGACGGCCACGGCGGCGAGGTGCACGCCGGCGGGCACAAGGTGACGGTGCCCGGGCGCACGACGCTGCTGCTGCGGGCGCTCAGGCCGTCGTCATGAGCCCCAGGTCGGCGTCGCCGGGCAGCGCCTCGTGGTGGGGCAGCACGCGCACCGTGTAGCCGAACGACCCGGCGCGCTCCAGCGGCACCGACCCCTCGAACCGGTGCAGGCCGTCCTCACCGGTGCCCGCCGGCTGCAGACGGACGTACCGCGCGGCGCGCAGCTGGTCGGCCTCGTCGACCCGGCCGTACGCCGCCTGCACCACGACGTCGTCCGGACGCAGCCCTGCCAGGTCGACCGCGGCCCGCAGGTCGAGCGTCGTGCCCACCTCCGGGGTGTCGCCCTCTCCCGCGACCTCCACGTGCGGAACCCGCACGCCGGGCCACCGGCGGGTGACCTCGCTCCGCCACGAGGCGAGCCCGCGGGCAGGCGCGTACCCGTCGTCCGACAGCGCGCGCGAGGCGGCCGCCGCCGGCGTGTACAGCTGGTGCACGTAGTCGCGCACCATGCGGCTGGCCAGCACCTTCGGCCCGGTGGTCATGAGGGTGTGGCGCACCATCTCGATCCAGCGCTGCGGGACACCGCCGGCGTCGCGCTCGTAGAACCGGGTGCGCACCTGCTTCTCGACCAGGTCGTAGAACGCCGCGGCCTCGAGGTCGTCGCGCCGGTCCGGGTCGGTGACGCCGTCAGCGGTCGGGATGGCCCAGCCGTTCTCGCCGTCGTACATCTCGTCCCACCACCCGTCGCGGATGGACAGGTTGAGCCCGCCGTTCAGCGCCGACTTCATGCCGCTGGTGCCGCACGCCTCGAGCGGTCGCAGCGGGTTGTTGAGCCAGACGTCGCAGCCCCAGTACAGGAACCGCGCCATGCCGATGTCGTAGTCCGGCAGGAAGGCGATGCGGTGGCGCACGTCGGCGGCGTCCGCGAACCGGACCATGTCCTGGATGAGCTGCTTGCCGCCGTCGTCCGCCGGGTGCGACTTGCCGGCGATGACCAGCTGCACCGGCCGCTCGTCGTCGAGCAGGAGCGAGCGCAGCCGCTGCGGGTCGCGCAGCATGAGGGTGAGCCGCTTGTACGACGGCACGCGCCGGGCGAAGCCCATGGTCAGCACGTCGGGGTCGAAGACGGAGTCGACCCAGCCGAGCTCGGCGGCCGAGGCGCCGCGCTGCAGCCACGACTCGCGCAGCCGGCGCCGCACCTCCTCGACCAGGCGGGTGCGCAGCGCGCGCCGCGTCTCCCAGATGTCGGTCGCCTTGATGTCGGCGATGTGCTCCCAGCCCTGCGCCTCCTCGGGGAGGCGCGGGTCCACCTGCGCCGCGAGCTCGAGCACCTCGCGCGCGACCCACGTCGGCGCGTGCACCCCGTTGGTGACCGAGGTGATCGGCACCTCGTCGGCAGGGAACCCCGGCCACAGGTCGGAGAACATCTCGCGACTGACGATGCCGTGCAGCTGCGCGACGCCGTTGCGACGCTGCGCCATGCGCAGCCCCATGTGCGCCATGTTGAACACGTCCGGGTCGTCCTCGGCGCCGAGCTCGAGCACCCGCCCCACCGGGATGCGGCTCGAGTCGCTGAAGTAGCGGGCGACGAGGTCCCGGGGGAAGCGGTCGATGCCCGCCGGGACCGGCGTGTGCGTCGTGAAGACCGTGCCGGCGCGGACCGCTTCCTTCGCCTCCTCGAACGACAGCCCCGTCTCGACGAGCTCGCGCACCCGCTCGACACCGAGGAAGCCGGCGTGGCCCTCGTTGGTGTGGAACACCTCCGGCGCGGGCTCTCCTGTGATGGCGCACCAGGCACGGATGGCCCGCACACCGCCGACGCCGAGCAGCAGCTCCTGGTGCAGCCGGTGGTCGGTGCCCCCGCCGTAGAGCCGGTCGGTGACCTGTCGCTCGGCCTCGCCGTTGAGCTCGACGTCGGAGTCGAGCAGCAGCAGCGTCACCCGCCCGACCTGCGCGCGCCAGACCTGCGCGTGCAGCGTCCGGCCGGGCAGCTCCACCTGGACGTGCACCGGCGCGCCGTCGGCACTCGTCAGCAGCGTCAACGGCAGGCCGTACGGGTCGAGCGGGGGGTAGCGCTCCTGCTGCCACCCCTCGGCGTTGAGCGACTGCTTGAAGTAGCCGGCGCGGTACAGCAGCCCCACGCCCAGGATCGGCACGCCGAGGTCGGACGCCGCCTTGAGGTGGTCGCCGGCGAGGATGCCCAGGCCGCCGGAGTACTGCGGCAGCACCTCCGTGATGCCGAACTCCGGAGAGAAGTAGGCGATGCTGCGCGCGACCGGACCGTCCGACTCGGCGAGCGACTGGTACCAGCGCGGCCGGGTCAGGTACTCCTGCAGGTCGGCGTGCAGCGCTCGAAGCCGCTCGAGGAACCCGGGATCGGACGCCAGCGCGGTCAGTCGCTCGGGGCTGACCTCGCCGAGCAGCCGGACGGGGTCGTGGCCGACGGTCTCCCAGACCTCGGGGTCGACGTCGCGGAACAGGTCGAGCGAGGCGGGGTGCCACGACCACCGCAGGTTCATGACCAGCTCGGACAGCGGCTGGAGCGGCACCGGGAGCGCCAGGCGGACGGTGAACCGGCGGAGAGCTCTCACGGAGGGCGACCCTAGTCCGCGCCGGCGGCCCGGCAAGGGGTCCGACCTGGTTCCCGGATGCCGGGCCCGCGCGTTCGGGCTCGGGAGACCTGGGTACGGTCGGCGAGGTGGCAGGCAGACTCGGCATCACTGACGTCCGCCCGACCGTCTCGTGCGGCCGGTACCCCTCACGCGCCGTCGAGGGGGAGACGATCACCGTCGAGGCGACCGTGTTCCGCGAAGGACACGACGCCGTCGCGGCCGACCTCGTGGTCACCCGCCCCGACGGCGGGTCCGGGCCGTTCCTGCGGCTGGTGCCCGGTGCGCCCGGCACCGACCGCTGGTCCGCGCCGCTGACCTTCGACGCCGAGGGCATGTGGACCTGGCGCGTCGAGGCGTGGGACGACCCGCTCGGCACCTGGTGGCACGACGCACCGATCAAGGTGCAGGCCGGTGTCGACGTCGAGCTCATGCTCGAGGAGGGCGCCCGGCTGTACTCCGAGGCCGCCGACGGGCTCCCCCGCACCGTCGACAAGGCGGCGAGACTGCGGGTGACCGCTGCGGTCGACCTGCTGCGCGACAAGGACCGCGACCCGGGCGAGCGGCTGGCCGCCGCGCTCGACACCGACCTCGTCGCGCTGCTGACCGACCACCCTCTCCGCCGGCTGGTGACGCGGGGCGAGGAGCGCCGCACCTGGGTCGACCGCCGGCGCGCCCTCTACGGCGCCTGGTACGAGTTCTTCCCGCGCAGCGAGGGCGCCGAGCAGCAGCCGGACGGCTCCTGGCGCAGCGGCACCTTCGCCACGGCGGCCGAGCGCCTGCCCGCCGTGGCGGAGATGGGCTTCGACGTCGTCTACCTGCCGCCGGTGCACCCCATCGGCACGATCAACCGGAAGGGGCCGAACAGCCCCCGGTTCCCCGGGGGGAACCCGGAGGACATCAGCCCGCACGACCCCGGCTCGCCGTGGGCGATCGGCTCCGAGCTGGGCGGGCACGACGCCGTTCACCCCGATCTCGGGACGATCGAGGACTTCGACGCCTTCGTGGCCCGCGCCGAGGAGCTCGGCATGGAGGTCGCGCTCGACCTCGCGCTGCAGTGCGCGCCGGACCACCCGTGGGTGGCCGAGCACCCCGAGTGGTTCACCACGCGCGCGGACGGGTCGATCGCCTACGCGGAGAACCCGCCCAAGAAGTACCAGGACATCTACCCGCTCAACTTCGACAACGACCCAGAGGGCCTCTACGCCGAGGTCCTGCGCGTGGTGCGGCACTGGACGGCGCACGGGGTGCGCATCTTCCGTGTCGACAACCCGCACACCAAGCCGCTGAACTTCTGGGAGTGGTTGATCGCCGAGGTGAAGTCCACCGAGCCCGACGTGCTGTTCCTCGCCGAGGCGTTCACGCGGCCGGCGATGATGCACGAGCTCGCCCGCATCGGGTTCACGCAGTCCTACACCTACTTCACCTGGCGAGTGGGCAAGACCGAGCTGCAGGACTACGCGGTCGAGCTGCGCGACTCGCTCGACCACATGCGGCCCAACTTCTTCGTCAACACCCCCGACATCCTGCACGCCTCGCTGCAGTACGGCGGCCCGCCCATCTTCAAGATCCGCGCGGTGCTGGCGGCGCTGCTGGCACCCACCTACGGGGTGTACTCCGGCTACGAGCTGTACGAGCACGTGGCGGTCAAGCCGGGCTCGGAGGAGTACCAGAACTCCGAGAAGTACGCCTACCGGCCGCGGGACTGGTCGCAACCGGAGCGCTCGCTCGTCCCGTACCTGACCAGGCTCAACGCGATCCGCCGCGAGCACCCTGCGCTGCAGCAGATGCGCGACCTGCACTTCCACGACGTCGACTCGCCCGACGTCATGGCGTGGAGCAAGCGGACGAAGCCGGACCCGACGACAGGAGGCGACGCGGACTGCGTCCTCGTCGTCGTCAACCTCGACCCGCACGGCGCGCGCGAGGCGACCGTGCGGCTGGACATGCCACAGCTGGGCTTCGACTGGAGCGACCGCATGGAGGTGCGCGACCTGATCACCGGCGACGTCTACGACTGGGGCGAGTACAACTACGTCCGGCTCGACCCGTTCACCGAGCCCGCGCACGTCTTCTCGGTCACCCGGAGCCGCACGTGACCCTGGAGCAGCAGCCGGAGAGCACCCACCCGCCGGAGCTGGCCCCCGACGAGCTGGTCAGTCTCGAGGAGTCGCGCGACCCGCTCTGGTACAAGCGCGCGGTCTTCTACGAGGTCCTCATCCGCGGCTTCCGTGACAGCGACGGCGACGGCACCGGCGACATCCGCGGCCTCACGGAGAAGCTGGACTACCTGCACTGGCTGGGCGTCGACTGCATCTGGCTGCTGCCCATCTACGAGTCGCCGCTGCGCGACGGCGGCTACGACATCAGCGACTTCATGAAGGTGCTTCCGGAGTTCGGCGACCTCGGTGACTTCGTCCAGCTCGTCGACGAGGCGCACAAGCGCGGCATGCGCATCATCGCCGACCTCGTCATGAACCACTCGTCCGACCAGCACCCGTGGTTCCAGGCCTCGCGCACCGACCCGGACGGCCCGTTCGGCGACTACTACGTCTGGTCCGACACCGACGAGCTGTACCAGGAAGCCCGCATCATCTTCGTCGACACCGAGACGTCGAACTGGACGTGGGACCCGGTGCGCAAGCAGTACTACTGGCACCGCTTCTTCAGCCACCAGCCGGACCTGAACTACGAGAACCCCGCGGTGCAGACCGCGATGATCGACGTCCTGCGGTTCTGGCTCGACCTGGGCATCGACGGCTTCCGCATGGACGCCATCCCGTACCTGTTCGAGGAGAAGGGCCACAACGGCGAGAACCACCCGAAGACCCACGAGTACCTGAAGCGGGTGCGCAAGGAGGTCGAGGAGGCCTACCCCGACCGCGTGCTGCTGGCTGAGGCGAACCAGTGGCCGGAGGACGTCGTCGAGTACTTCGGCGACGACGACGAGTGCCACATGGCGTTCCACTTCCCGCTCATGCCACGCCTGTTCATGGCCGTGCGCCGCGAGTCGCGCTACCCCATCTCGGAGATCCTGGCCAACACGCCGGCGATCCCGCCGAAGAGCCAGTGGGGCATCTTCCTGCGCAACCACGACGAGCTGACGCTCGAGATGGTCACCGACGAAGAGCGCGACTACATGTACGCGGAGTACGCCAAGGACCCGCGGATGAAGAGCAATGTGGGCATCGCCCGCAGGCTCGCGCCGCTGCTGGAGAACGACCGCAACCAGATCGAGCTGTTCACCGGCCTGCTGCTGTCGCTGCCCGGATCGCCGGTCCTGTACTACGGCGACGAGATCGGCATGGGCGACAACATCTACCTGGGTGACCGCGACGGCGTCCGCACGCCGATGCAGTGGAACGCCGACCGCAACGCCGGCTTCTCGACCGCCGACCCGCAGCAGCTCTACCTGCCGGCGATCCTCGACCCGGTCTACGGCTACCAGGCCATCAACGTCGAGTCGCAGACGCGCTCCTCCTCGTCCCTGCTCAACTGGACGCGCAAGATCATCCACATCCGCAAGCAGCATCCCGTGTTCGGGATGGGCAGCTACGACGAGCTC
>DATMJH010000071.1:0-12781 GCA_035554015.1 Mycobacteriales bacterium | reverse complement strand
ATCGAGGCGTACGCGACCACGAACGACACGACGGTGCCGACCAGCGTGGGCACGGCGCCTCCCAGCTGCCGTCGGCGCTCGACGAGGGGGTGGGCGCCGTGCCCACGCTGGTCGGCACCGTCGTGTCGTTCGTGGTCGCGTACGCCTCGATCGCCTGGCTGCTGCGCTTCGTCGCGCACCACTCCATCGCCTGGTTCGTGCCGTACCGCGTGGCGCTCGGCGTCGCGGTGCTGGTCGGCGTGGCCGTGACCTGACGTGACCGACCGCTCCGCCGCCTGCCGCGCGCCGTCACCGACCCGGTGCGTTGCGCACACGCGCCTGTACCGCGACGGCCGGCTGGTGCAGCAGGGCTTCGACGTCGAGCGCGTGAGCGACCACCTGGCCACGCCCGGCGCGGTCGTGTGGGTGGACCTGCTGCAGCCCGACGGCGCCGACATGGCCGTCATCCAGGCCGAGCTGGGGCTGCACGACCTGGCCATCGAGGACGCGCTGCACGCGCACCAGCGGCCCAAGCTCGACCGGTACGCCGACCACCTGTTCCTCGCGTCGTACGCCACGGTGCAGCAGGTCGGAGAGGTGCAGCGCGCGGAGGTCGCCGCGTTCATCACACCGACGGCGTTCGTGACGGTCCGCAAGGACCCGCGGGTCGACCTGCACGCCGTGCTGACCCGGTGGGACGTCCACGAGCCGAAGCTCGGCCGCTGCGGCGTCGGCTTCCTGGTGCACGGGCTCGTCGACGTGCTGGTGGACGGCTATGTCGACGTCGCGCACGACCTCGACGACCAGACCGACGTGCTGGAGGACCGGCTGTTCCAGGGCGCGGACGCCGGTGCGGACCTGCAGCAGCGCACCTTCGCGCTCCGCTCGTGCGTCACCGACCTGCGCCGCGTCGTCGTGCCGATGCGCGAGGTGGTGGCCACCATGCGCCGAGGCGACCTGCCGATCGCCGACGAGCACCTCGACCCCTACCTGCGCGACGTCGACGACCACGTCGTGCGCGTGCTCGAGGAGGTGGAGGCGATGCGTGACCAGCTCGCCACCGCCCTCGACACGCTGCTCGCGATGCAGGGGCAGCGGCTCAACCAGACGCTGTTCAGGCTGACGGCGTGGGCGGCGATCCTCGCGGTGACGACGGCCGTCACCGGCTACTTCGGGCAGAACATCCCGTACCCGGGGACCGAGGAGCCGGCCGGCTTCTGGGCCTCGACCGCGCTGCTGGTCGGCTCGGTCGGCGGCCTGTTCTGGTACTTCCGGCGCAAGGGCTGGCTCTGACGCGCCGCCGCGCGAGCGCGCCCGTAGTGTCCCGGCCGTGACCACCGTCGTGCTCGTCCGGCACGGGTTGACCGCCCTGACCGGCCCGGTGCTGGCCGGGTGGACGCCGGGGCTGCACCTCGACGACCGCGGCCGCGAGCAGGCCGCGCGGCTCGCCGAGCGGCTGCGGCCGGTGCCGTTCGACGCCATCGTGTCGAGCCCGCTCGACCGCTGCCTCGACACCGCCGGCGCCGTGCTGGAGGGCCGCGGCCAGGAGCTCGCGGTGGACGAGCGGCTGGGGGAGTGCCGCTACGGCGACTGGACCGGCAGGCCGCTCAGGGAGCTGGCCAAGGACCCCATGTGGAAGGTCGTGCAGCAGCACCCCTCCGCCGCGGTCTTCCCGGGGCCGGACGGCGAGGCGCTGCGCGACACGCAGGCCCGCGCCGTCGCGGCGGTCCGGGACTGGAACGCCCGGCTCGGCGCCGACGCGACGTGGCTGGCCTGCTCGCACGGCGACGTCATCAAGGCGGTCGTCGCCGACGCGCTCGGGCTGCACCTCGACGGCTTCCAGCGCATCGTGGTCGACCCCTGCTCGGTGACCGTCGTCCGGTACACCGAGCTGCGACCGTTCGTCGTCCGCGTGAACGACAACGGCGGGTCGGTGGCCGACCTGCTGCCGCCGAGGAGGAAGCGCCGGCGCCGCGCCTCCAGCGACGCCGTGGTCGGTGGCGGGAGCGGGGCCGGGACCGCCTAGGGTCGAGGTCGTGCCGCGTCAGGTCTTCGAGTTCGACCCGCCCGAGCGCTTCGTCGCCGGGACGGTCGGGCAGCCGGGTGACCGCACGTTCTTCCTGCAAGCCTCCGGTGGCGGCCGCGTCGTGTCGGTCGCGCTCGAGAAGGCGCAGGTCAGCGTCCTCGCCGAGCGGCTCGAGGAACTGCTCGAGGAGGTGCGCCGGCGCGGCGCCGGCGACGTGCCGGCGACCGCTCCGGCGGAGCTGGAGGACACCGCACCCCTCGACACCCCGCTCGACGAGGAGTTCCGGGTCGGGTCCATGGGCCTGGCGTGGGACGGCGAGCTCGACCGCGTCGTCATCGAGGCGCTGGCGCAGCCCGCCGACGAGAACGAGGCCGAGGTCGAGCCGATGTCGGACGTGCCCGACGGACCGGCCGTGCTCCGCGTCGTCATCACCGCCGACCTGGCGCGCGCGTTCGTCCGCCGCGCGCAGCGCGTCGTGGCGGCCGGCCGCCCGCCGTGCCCGCTGTGCAGCCTTCCGCTCGACCCGGACGGGCACATCTGCCCGCGGCAGAACGGGCACCGTCGCTGAGCCGGCCGCACACTGGCGGCGTGCCCGCCGACGACGCCGCGCTCGCGCTCGAGGACGCGCTGCGTCTGCTGCGCACCGGCACCCTCGACGTCCAGGGGCGGCTGCTCGACGCGAGCAACGCGACGCTGCTGTGCACCGTGACGCTGGACGAGGTCGAGGCGGCCTGCGTCTACAAGCCCGTGGCGGGGGAGCGGCCGCTCTGGGACTTCCCGGACGGCACCCTCGCCGGTCGCGAGGTCGCGACCTACCTGGTCTCGGAAGCCACCGGCTGGGGGCTCGTCCCGCCGACGGTGCTGCGCGACGGGCCGTTCGGCCGGGGGATGTGCCAGCTCTGGGTCGACGTCGACGAGAGTGTCGACCTCGTCGCCCTGGCCCGCGGTGACCACCCCGACCTGCGTCGCATGGCGGTGCTCGACGCCGTCGTCAACAACGCCGACCGCAAGGGCGGGCACCTGCTGCCCCGATCCGACGGGCGCGTCCAGGGCGTGGACCACGGGGTGTGCTTCTCGGTCGAGGACAAGCTGCGCACCCTGCTGTGGCAGTGGCGCGGCCACCCGCTGACCGGCGAGGCGGTGGAGTCGCTGCACCGGCTGCGCGCCGACCTGGACGGCGCGCTCGGCGAGGCGCTCGGCGAGCACCTGACCCCGGCCGAGGTCCGTGCCACGCGCGCGCGGGTCGACCGGCTGCTCACCACCGGCGTCCACCCGCACCCGTCGGAGGACTGGCCGGCCATCCCGTGGCCGCCGTTCTGACGGCGCAGGTCAGCGCACGGCCCGCATAGGCTCGCCGGCATGCAGCCCTGGCCAGCGACCGACGTGCCGGTGCTGCCCGCGATCGGCAGCCGCCCGGTGCTGCGGCTGCACGACTCGTCGAGCGGCGGCCCGGTCGCCGTCGAGCCGGCCGGCACGGCGCGGCTGTACGTCTGCGGCATCACCCCGTACGACGCCACGCACCTGGGCCACGCCGCGACCTACCTGGCGTTCGACACTCTCGTGCGGTTCTGGCGCGACGCCGGGCTGCAGGTGCGGTACGCGCAGAACGTCACCGACGTCGACGACCCGCTGCTCGAGCGGGCGGCCCGGGACGGCGAGGACTGGCAGGCCCTCGCGGCGCGCGAGACCGAGCGCTTCCGCGGCGACATGACCGCGCTGCGCGTGCTGCCGCCGGACGACTACGTCGGCGCGGTCGAGGCGATGCCCCGGATCGTCGACGCCGTCGTGCGGCTGCGGGACGCCGGCCTCACCTACGACGTGGACGGCGACCTGTACTTCCCGGTGGCTGCGGCCGCGCGGTTCGGCGCCGTCAGCGGGCTCGACCGTGACGCCATGCTCACGCTGTTCGCCGAGCGCGGAGGCGACCCCGAGCGCACCGGCAAGAAGGACCCGCTCGACGCGCTGCTGTGGCGCGCCGAGCGCCCGGGCGAGCCGGCCTGGGACGCACCCATGGGCCGCGGCCGGCCGGGCTGGCACGTCGAGTGCGCCGCGATCGCGCTCGACCGGCTGGGGCCCTCGGTCGACGTGCAGGGCGGCGGGACCGACCTGGTGTTCCCGCACCACGAGCACTCGGCGGCCGAGGCCGAGGCGCTGTCCGGTCGGGAGCCGTTCGCCCGCGCCTACGTGCACGCCGGGATGGTCGGCTACCAGGGCGAGAAGATGTCCAAGTCGCTCGGCAACCTCGTCCTCGTCTCCGCGCTGCGGGCGGACGGCGTCGACCCGGCCGCGCTGCGGCTGGCGCTGCTCGACGCGCACTACCGGCGCGACCGCGAGTGGACCGACGAGCTGCTCCAGCGGGCCGCCGTCCGGCTGGCGAGCTGGCGCGCGGCGGTGCGCCGCCGCGCCGCCGGCGACGCATCGGCGCTGGTGGCGCACCTGCGCGCGGCACTGGCCGACGACCTGGACACCGTGCGGGCGGTCGCGGCGGTCGACGCGTGGGCGGCGGCCGACGGCGACGACACCGGCGCGCCGGCGCTCGCCCGCGACGCCGTCGACGCGCTGCTCGGCATCGACCTCGGCCGCGGTCCGGCCTGACGGACGCAGGTCCGTCCGCACCGGTCTCCACAGATCCGCCCAGGGCCCGTCGGAGGCCGCTGCGGGCCCCTACCGTCGCGCCGTCGGCCGTCCTCGGAGCGGCCGCGCGGACGAAGGAGACGCATGAGCGGCATCAAGGTCACCCCCGAGCAGCTGCAGGCCCTGTCGGGCTCGGTGGCCCGCGGATCCGGCGAGATCGAGTCGCAGCTGCGCGCCCTCGGCAGCACGGTGGCGCCGCTGGTCGGCGGCGACTGGGCCGGCCAGGCGCAGCAGCGGTTCACGGCGCTGTGGGAGGAGTGGCAGCGCTCGGCGCAGGGCCTCAAGCACGCCCTCGACGGCATCAGCTCGCTCATGAACTCCGCCGGCGCTGCCTACGCGCAGGCCGAGCAGAGCATCGCCAGCAGCTTCCGGTAGCCGGGCCGGTCAGGGCCGTGGGCCCTCGTCGCGCCGCAGGAAGCGCTCGAACTCGCGGGCGATCGCCTCGCCGGAGGCCTCCGGCAGCTCCTCGGCCGGCTCCCGCTCCTCCAGCGAGGCGATGTACTCGGCGATCTCGCTGTCCTCGGCGGCCAGGTCGTCGACCCGGCGCTCCCAGTCGCGGGCCTGCTCCGGCAGGTCACCGAGCGGCACCGGCGCGTCGAGCAGGTCCTCGATCCGCCGCAGCAGGGCCACCACCGCCTTGGGGCACGGCGCCTGCGACACGTAGTGCGGCACCGCGGCCCAGAACGAGGCCGCCGGCAGACCGGAACGCACGGCCGCGTCCGAGAGCACGCCGACGATGCCGGTGGGACCCTCGTAGCGACTGCGCTCGAGGCCGAGGTGCTGGGCCGTCGCCGGGTCGGTCGCCGTGCCGCTCACCGGCACCGGCCGGGTGTGCGGGTTGTCGGCGAGCAGCGCGCCGAGCGTCACGACCATCGTCGTGCCGAGCTCGGCGGCCACCTCGAGCACCTCGGCGCAGAACGCCCGCCACCGCAGGTTCGGCTCGACACCGCGCAGGATGACCACGTCGCGCTCGAGCCCCGGCGGCGTGCACACCGAGAACCGGTTGGCCGGCCAGGTGATCCGCCGGGTGGCGCCGTCCACGAGCGTGACCATGGGGCGGTTCTGCTGGAAGTCGAAGTAGCCGTCGGGGTCGAGCTCGCAGACGCCGCGCGCGTCCCACACCTCGCGCAGGTGGTCGAGCGCTCCGGTGGCGGCGTCGCCGGCGTCGTTCCACCCCTCGAAGGCGGCGAGCAGCACGGGCGCGCGCAGGCCGAGCCGGCCGGGGCGCTCGGGCAGGGTGGTCACGCCGATCTCCCTTCCCCACCCGGCACCAGCCGCACCGTGTCGTCGCACGCCGTGCGCACGAGCCCGGCGACCAGCGCCGGCCACTGCAGCGGGACGTCGTGCACCGCGCCGGCCCAGCGCAGCACCCGCGGCGGGTGCGGGAGTGAGTGCAGGCGCGCCAGCGCGGCGTCCTTCGCGCCGGTCCACGGGTCGGCGACCTCGCCCACCGGCTGGCAGGCCACCACCCATGCCGGGCACGAGACCTGCGCCCACAACGCGTCGTGGTCGGTGTCGAGCAGGTCGTCGAGCACCGCCATGTGGGCGTCGAACGGCAGCCGGGCGCGAGCCCGCCCGTCGGCAGCCACCTCGAACAGGGTCTCCTTGACCAGGGCGATCTCGGGCGACCACCACGGGGCGAGCGGGCCGTCGGCCAGCAGCCGGCGCAGCGCCTCCGGCGACTCGGCCAGCCGCGGCGGGGTGAGGCGCTCGCGCAGCCGCGCCCGGTCCTCGCCGGTTCCCGCGAACGCGCCGGTGCCGCCGTCGAGCGCCACGCAGGCCAGCACGCGGCCGGGTGCGCTCGCCGCGAGCCGCACCGCGGTCGTGGCCCCCCAGGAGTGGCCGACCACCACGACCCGCGACAGGGCGAGGGCGTCGAGCGCGGTGAGCAGATCGGCGACGACGGCCTGCCCGTCGTACGGCCCGTCGGGCCGGCCGCTGTCGCCGTGGCCGCGCTGGTCGACCGCCACGACCGCGGGCGGCATCGGAGCGGCCAGCAGCTCGGGCACCACCCGGCGCCAGATGTGCCGCGTGGACGCGAGGCCGTGCAGCAGCAGCACCGCGGACCCGTTGCCCGGCCACCGGGTCGCACGGAGCCGCACGCCGTCGCCCGGCAGGTCGAGGTCGACCCCGCCCGCCGGTGGCGGCGGCGAGGCGAGCGGCCCGATGATGGTCACGGGCGCCGGGCGGCCGCGGGCCGCCCCGGCATCACGACAGCCTCACGACCTCGACCCGCGCCCGGTGGTGTGCACGATGAGGACGTCGCAGACCGCCCGGTGGCTGATGTTGGCCGGCACCGAGCCCAGCAGCCGCCCGGCCAGGCTGTTGAGCCCCCGGTTGCCCACCACGACGAGATCGGCCTTGCGGTCCTTCGCGACCCGGACCAGCTCGTCGACGGCGTCGCCCTCGACGGCGAACGTGTCGAGGTCCGTGGCCCCCACCTTGCGCGCGCGGTCGCAGGCGTCCTGCAGCACCTCCTCGGCCGGGTGCGAGCCGGCCACCTTGTAGGCCTCGTCGCCCAGCTTGTCGGCGGCGTCCTGCTGCTCCCGGGCCGACATCGGGCGGTAGACGCAGACGAGCAGCAGCGTGGCGCCGGCGTCGCGGGCGACAGCGGCCGCGCGGTCGACCGCGCGGAACGAGGACTCCGAACCGTCGGTGCCGCACAGGATGGTGGTGTAGGTGGGGTCGCTCACGGGTCCTCCGACGACAGGGACGGGCGTCCGGCGGCTGCGCTGCGCAGGAACCTATCGCCCCGGTCGCCGCGCGAGGGCCGGCCCGGTCGCGCTCTCGGCGGCACCGGCCGACAGCGCCCCCGCCGGTAGCCTGACCGGCATGCCCGAGTCCTCCACTCCCGAGCGGCCGAGCCTGCTCGCGGCGCTGCGCGCGCGCGTCGTCGTCGCCGACGGGGCGATGGGCACGATGATCCAGGCCGCCGACCTGTCCCTCGACGACTTCGAGGGGCACGACGGCTGCAACGAGATCCTCAACGTCACCCGGCCGGAGGTCATCCGCGGCATCCACGAGGCGTACTTCGAGGTCGGGTGCGACGCCGTCGAGACCAACACCTTCGGCTCCAACTTCGCGAACCTCGCCGAGTACGGCATCGTCGAGCGGATCCGCGACACGGCGCTGGCCGGCGCCCGGGTCGCGCGCGAGGCGGCGGACGCCTGGTCGACGCCCGACCGGCCGCGCTGGGTGCTCGGCTCGGTGGGCCCCGGCACCAAGCTGCCGACGCTCGGCCACGCGCCGTACGCCGTCCTGCGGGACGCCTACCAGGAGCAGTGCGAGGCGATGATCGAGGGCGGGGTCGACGCCGTCCTCATCGAGACCAGCCAGGACCTGCTGCAGACCAAGGCCGCCGTCGTGGGCGCCAAGCGCGCCATGGCGGCGGTCGGGCGCGACGTCCCGGTCATCGCACAGGTCACCGTCGAGCTCACCGGCACCATGCTGCTCGGCTCGGAGATCGGCGCCGCCGTGACGGCACTCGAGCCGCTGGGCATCGACGTGATCGGCATGAACTGCGCCACCGGCCCGGCCGAGATGACCGAGCACCTCCGCTACCTGTCGCAGCACGCGACAGTGCCGATCTCGGTGATGCCGAACGCCGGCCTGCCCGAGCTCGGCAAGGACGGCGCGGTCTACCCGCTGCAGCCGGTCGAGCTCGCCGACGCCCTCGAGTCGTTCGTCGGCGACTACGGCGTCGGTCTCGTCGGCGGCTGCTGCGGCACGACACCCGAGCACCTGCGGCAGGTGGTGGAGCGGGTCCGCGGCCGCCAGGTGCCGCCGCGCACCCCGGTGGTCGAGCCGGGGGCGAGCAGCCTCTACGCCGCCGTGCCGTTCGTGCAGGACGCCGGCGTGCTCATGGTCGGCGAGCGCACGAACACCAACGGCAGCAAGGCCTTCCGCGAGGCGATGATCGCCGGGGACTGGGAGAAGGTCGTCGACATCGGCCGGGAGGCGGTGCGCGAGGGAGCGCACATGATCGACCTCTGCGTCGACTACGTCGGCCGCGACGGCACCGTCGACATGCGCGACGCCGCGGCCCGCCTGGCCACCGCGTCGACGCTGCCGATCATGCTGGACTCCACCGAGCCCGACGTCATCGAGGCGGGGCTGGAGTGCCTCGGCGGCCGGGCCGTGATCAACTCGGTGAACTTCGAGGACGGCGACGGGCCCGACAGCCGGTTCCGCCGCGTGATGCCGGTGGTGAAGGAGCACGGCGCCGCCGTCGTCGCGCTCACCATCGACGAGGAGGGCCAGGCCCGCACCGCGGAGAAGAAGGTCGCCATCGCCGAGCGGCTCGTCGACGTGCTCGTCGGCGAGTACGGGCTGCGCGAGAGCGACGTCCTCGTCGACTGTCTGACGTTCACCCTCGGCACCGGCCAGGAGGAGTCGCGGCGCGACGGCCTCGAGACGATCGAGGCGATCCGGCTGCTGAAGCAGCGCCGGCCGCAGGTCGGCACGACGCTCGGGCTGTCGAACATCTCGTTCGGACTCAAGCCGGCCGCGCGCCAGGTGCTCAACAGCGTCTTCCTGCACGAGTGCCAGGCCGCCGGGCTGACCAGCGCGATCGTGCACGCCTCGAAGATCCTGCCGATGTCGCGGATCCCGGACGAGCAGCGGGAGGTGGCGCTCGACCTCGTCTATGACCGGCGGAGGGAGGGCTACGACCCGCTGACGGCGTTCCTCGACCTGTTCGAGGGCGTCGACGCGCAGGCGTCGGCGGGGTCGCGGCTCGACGCGCTGATGGCGCTGCCGCTCGAGGAGCGCCTCAAGCGCCGGATCGTCGACGGCGAGCGGGGCGGCCTCGAGGCCGACCTGGACGAGGCGATGGGCCAGGGCCTGAAGCCGCTGGACATCGTCAACGACCTGCTGCTCGACGGCATGAAGACCGTCGGCGAGCTGTTCGGCTCGGGCCAGATGCAGCTGCCGTTCGTGCTGCAGAGCGCCGAGGTCATGAAGACCGCCGTCGCGCACCTCGAGCCGCACATGGACAAGGTCGAGGGCCAGGACGGCAAGGGCCGCATCGTGCTCGCCACCGTCAAGGGCGACGTCCACGACATCGGCAAGAACCTCGTCGACATCATCCTGTCGAACAACGGCTACGACGTCGTGAACCTCGGCATCAAGCAGCCGGTCAGCGCGATCCTCGACGCCGCCGAGGAGCACCGGGCCGACGTCATCGGGATGTCCGGGCTGCTGGTGAAGTCGACGGTGGTGATGAAGGAGAACCTGCAGGAGATGAACTCCCGCGGGATCGCCGGCCGGTACCCCGTGCTGCTCGGCGGCGCGGCGCTGACCCGCGCCTACGTCGAGCAGGACCTCGCCGAGCTGTTCGACGGCGACGTCCGGTACGCGCGCGACGCCTTCGAGGGCCTGCGGCTGATGGACCGGCTGATGGCCGGCAAGCGCGGCGAGGTGCCGACGGAGGTCTCCGAGGCCGAGCAGGCCAAGGAGGCCGAGCGCAGGGCGCGGCACGAGCGCTCCCGTGCCATCGCCGCGGCTCGCCGCGAGCGCGAGGAGACCGAGCCGGAGCAGCTGCCCACGCGCTCCGACGTCGCGGCCGACAACCCCGTGCCGGCTCCGCCGTTCTGGGGCAGCCGGGTGTCCAGGGGCATCGCGCTGGCCGACTACGCGGCGTGGCTCGACGAGCGGGCGCTGTTCCTCGGGCAGTGGGGACTGCGCGGCGCCCGCGGGGGAGACGGCCCGTCGTACGAGGAGCTCGTCGAGACCGAGGGCCGGCCGCGGCTGCGCGACCTGCTGGCCCGGGTGCAGAGCGACGGCATCGTGCAGGCGGCCGTGGTGCACGGCTACTTCCCGGCGGTGAGCAAGGGCGACGACCTGCTGGTGCTCGACCCGCACTCGGGGGAGGAGCGCTGCCGGTTCACCTTCCCGCGGCAGCGTCGTGACCGGCACCTGTGCCTGGCCGACTTCTTCCGCTCCGCCGACTCCGGCGAGACCGACGTCGTCGCCTTCCAGGCGGTGACGATGGGCTCGCACGTCTCGGAGGTGACCGCGGAGCTGTTCGGCCGCAACGCCTACCGCGAGTATCTCGAGCTGCACGGCCTGTCGGTGCAGCTCACCGAGGCGCTGGCGGAGATGTGGCACGCCCGCATCCGTGCCGAGCTCGGCTTCGCCGCAGAGGACAGCGGCGACCTGCAGGCGATGCTGTCGAAGCAGGCCTACCGGGGGTCGCGGTACTCGTTCGGCTACCCGGCCTGCCCGAACGTCGAGGACCAGGTGCACCTGCAGTCGCTGCTCGAGTGGCAGCGCGTCGGCATCGAGCTGTCCGAGGAGTTCATGCTGGTGCCGGAGCAGTCGACCGCGGCGGTCGTCGTCCACCACCCGGAGGCGAAGTACTTCGCCGCGCGGTGATCGCCGGCCGCGAGCGGCGGCCGGGCGTGAGCGCGGTCAGGCGCCCCGGCGCGTCAACACGCTGGTCAGCGTCATGAGCAGGATGCGCAGGTCGAGCGCGAGCGACCAGTTCTCGATGTAGTAGTTGTCGAACGTCGCGCGGTCCTCGATCGAGGTGTCGCCGCGCAGCCCGTGCACCTGCGCCCACCCGGTGAGGCCCGCCGGGACCCGGTGCCGGGCCAGGTACCGGGGGAGCGTGGAGGAGAACGTGTCGACGAAGTGCGGCCGCTCCGGCCGCGGGCCGACCAGCGACATGTCGCCGCGCAGGATGTTCCACAGCTGCGGCAGCTCGTCGAGCGACGTGGTGCGCAGCAGCCGGCCGACCGGGCCGAGGCGGTCGTCGTCCGCGATCGACCACTGGGTCTGCGACTCGTCCTCGTCGACCGGCCGAAGGCTGCGGAACTTCAGCAGCTCGAACGGCCGGTTGTCCATGCCGACGCGCGTCTGCCGGAACAGGATGCCCGGCCCGCCCTCGAGCCGTACGGCCAGCGCGAGCACCCCGAGCACTGGCGCGAGCACGACGAGCGCGGCGGCGGACAGGACGACGTCGAGCAGCCGCTTGACCTGCCACGACACCGACAGGAACGCCGCCCGCCGGTGCCGGATGAGCGGCATGCCCCAGATGGCGTCCATGTCGGCGCTGACGGCGTGCAGCTCGAACAGCCTCGGGACGAAGAACATCTCGCACTCGAGCCGGTCGCAGGTGCGGATCACCTCGACCAGGTGGTCCTCCTTGATGCTGCCGAACGCGATGACGACGGTGTCGACCTCGTACTCGCCGATGGTCGCGGCGAGCGCGTCGTTGCCGCCGAGCACCGGCGCCCCGAGCTCCTGCGGCGCGAGCAGCGGCTCGGAGTCGAGGTAGCCGATCGGGTCGAGGCCGTACTGGGGGTGCTCGCACAGCGTGCGCATCACCTGAGCGCCCACCTTGCCGGCGCCGAGCACGACCGTCCGGTGGCTGACCAGGCCGCGGGCGCGCATGGTGCGCACGAGGCTGTAGCCCAGGGCACGCAGCAGGACGACGAGCCCGCCGACGACCAGGCCGGCGGCGATGATGCCGGGCTCGGCGTCGCCGAACGGCGAGAGCAGCGCGTCGAGGCAGACGACGATCGCCGACGCCGCCAGGCTGCGGCCCATCAGCCGCGGCCAGTGCTCCAGCACCGACAGGGTGAGCCGGGACCGGTAGAGGCCGCCGCTGCCGAGCAGGACGACGAGGGCGATCAGCAGCGCGACGTCGAGGACGGCGCCGTGGTCGACCAGCGACGAGCCGACCGCCCAGGCCAGGACGTCGAGGGCGAGGAAGAACGGCGCGACGCGGTTGCGGAGCAGCCAGCGCCACCGGTGGGCGACGACCGCGGCCAGCGGCGACGCGGCGCGAGGCACCTCGGGCGAGGTGGTGCGGGCAGCCGGGAGCGTCACCGGCCCGCGTTCGGTGCCCGTGGACAACGCCCCTCCTCCGTCCGCTCCTCGAGGTGTTCGACCGGACCCGGCCGGCCCTTGACCGCCCCGGCGGCGCAGTCGGCGTGGGCAGCGGCCATCCTCGCACCGAGATCCCCGTCTGGACAGGACACACGTCACCAGATCGGGCGTAGTAACTCCTGGAAGCGGTTGAGATGAGCGACATCCCCCTGGTGGGGTTCGCGGGCTTGGTGTCCCAACCGCAACCAGGAGGATGTCGTGCTCGACGGTAGTGCTCAGGGGCTGTCTCGGGGAGACCGCCGCCGTAAC
>DATMJH010000070.1:0-2181 GCA_035554015.1 Mycobacteriales bacterium | reverse complement strand
CTCCCACGCCGTTGCCCGCGGCAGCAGCCCACCGACGTCCGGGCAGTAGCCGACGTGCGCGCGAACGGGGCGGCGGTGCTCGTCTCGACGCATCTCCTGCCGCTGGCGGTTCAGGCGTGCGACGAGGCCGTCGTGCTCAAGGCCGGTCGCGTGGTCGCGGCCTCCCCGGCGAGCGAGCTGTCCGGCGACAGCGGCGACGCACGGTACCGGGAGCTCATGGCGTGACCAGCTCGGTCAGACAGGTGTTGGCGCTCGTCGTCGTGCGGTGGCAGATGCTGCGCTCGCCCGGCGCTCGGGTCGGGACGGTGCTCACGGCAGGTGTCGTCCTCTGGCTGCTGCAGGCGGTCAGTCGGGCCGGGACGCTGCTGGACGAGGCGGTGCTGGTCACGGCCCTCGAGGTCGCGCCCGGCGCCTTCCTCGGCTTCGGTGTCCTCGCCCTCATCGCCCCCCTCACCGCCGGCGGCGGCCACCACATCGTCCCGCCGGACGAGCTCGTGGCGTTCCCCGTCCGCCCTGCGACGCACTTCCTGGCCGGGCTCCTGCTCGCGCCCGTGAACCTCGTCTGGGCGGTCCAGCTGCTCGCCCTGGTCGCCCTCACCTCGGTCCTGACGGCGGGCGGCAGCTTCGCGCTGGCCGCCATCACGACGGCTGCATTCGTCGCCGCGCTGACGGTCTCCGGGCAGGCGGTGGCCTGGCTGGTCGTCGGGGCTCGGCAATCCCGACGGGGCCGCATGGCGGTCGGCTGCCTGACGTCCACCCTTCTGGGCGGCGCCCTCGTCCTCGCCCAGTCCGGGAACCTGGGCCTGCTCGTCGACGCCACCGCAGCCGACGAGCTGATCCTGACGCTGATCGCGGCCGGCAGCGGCGACGTCGCACGGTGGTGGCCCGCGACAGCCTGTCTGCTCGCGGTGTCCGCGGTCGCCTACGTCGTCGGCAGCGTCGCCTGTGGATGGGCGCTGCGACGACCCAGTGATGCGCGGATGCTGCGGCACACGGCGACGCTCCGACGGCGCCGCCCACCCAGCACCCCCCTGCGGGCACTCCTCGCCGCTGACCGCGCCAGCGTATGGCGTGCGCCGGCGCTCCGACGCGGGGGACTCGTGCTCGTGCTGTTGCCGGGTCTCGCCGTGGCAACTCTGCAGGTGCCGTGGGAGTCACTGATCGTGCTTCCCGGGCTCGTGGCCGCAGGGGCAGGACTGCTCTTCGGGGTCAACGCCTTCGCGCTCGACGCTTCCGGGTCATTGTGGCTCGCTTCGCTGCCCGTGTCCCCCCGCCTGCGACTGCTCAGCAAGGGCCTGGTGCTCGCCGAGACTGTCGTCGCCGCCGTGGTCGTCGCAGCGCTGGCAGGCGCGGTGCGCAGCACGACCGCGCCGACGCCGGCGCAACTCACGGCGGTCGTCGGTGCGGGGGCTGCCTGCGCCGCAGTGGTGATCGCGCTGTCGCTGCGGTCCTCCCTGGCTCGGCCGCACCGGGCAGAGCTGCAAGGGCCCCGGGACGCAGTGGCCCCACCCGGGGCACTGGCCGCTGCCAGCGCCCGGCTCGCTCTGCCGTGCGCGGCCATCGGGATGCTGATCGCAGCGTCGGCCAACACCGACACCGCGTGGCTCCCTCTGCTGGTCGCCGTCCCGATCGTCCTCGCGGCCGTACTGTCCGTCATGCGCACGGTCCGCCGTTGGGATGACCCGCACCTGCGGGCGAGGGTCCTTCAGACCGTCGCGGCGGGTTGACCGGCCGGCACCTCACGCAAGCGGGCTGGGGCACCTCCATGGCGCCGTTGCGTGCCGGCGCTCAGATCGTCCGGCTGGTCGCCGAGGGGTGAGCTTCGGCCTCGACGACGTCGACGTCCTGCGACTGCTCGTCGTCGAGTGCGCGCCCCAGCACGGCGCCGCGGCAGATGCGCTCCAGTGCCTCGAGGTCGATCTTGCTGACCGAGTGCAAATCGAGCCGCTCCAGTTCGGCCACGACGGCAGGGCCGAGGTAGGCCGAGCAGATGACGATGGGGCCGTCGTACCCGACCTGTCGCGCCTTCGCCGCCACCTCGGTGCCCTGTAGACCCGGCATGACCTGGTCGAGCACGAGCACGTCCGGCGGGGGGCCGGTGCGCAGTTCCTCGAGGCACTCCTCCCCCGTGGTCACGACGCTGCCCTCCCAGCCGTCTGCCTCCAGGACGGTGAGGATGAC
>DATMJH010000069.1:0-4247 GCA_035554015.1 Mycobacteriales bacterium | reverse complement strand
GCAACCAGGGCGGGACCTGGCTGTACCACCTGGCGATCGGCGACTTCACGCTGCTCGTCGGCGACTCCGCCGGCCCCCTCTTCGAGGCTCCCGCGGTGCGCGAGGCACTGACGCGGTTCCCGGGGTGCGTGGACGTCATGGCCAACGCCATCCTCGGCTTCGACCAGCCGGTGAGCGGCCTCGCCGACCCGGTCGACTACGTCGACGCGGTCAAACCGCAGGTCTTCGTGCCGACGCACGCCGACGCGTGGGCCCCGGTCATCTCGGCCGGGCAGGAGCAGTACCGGGACGAGCTGACGGCGGAGCTGTCGGAGCTCGAGCACGTGCCGGCGGTCGACTTCCTCGTCGACCCCGACGACTACCTGGCACAGCGTGCCTATGACGTCGACGACCCGCGCTGGGACCCGGCCGTGCCGGGCACGACGTGCGCGGTGCCGGCGCAGCAGCCGTCGGCGGGCGGTCCCTCGGCGGGCCCGCCGCCGGCCGGAACGACGACCAGGAGCGGGCAACTGGCCGCCACCGGTCTCGCGGCGCCCGCGGCATGGCCGGCGGCCGTGCTGCTCGTCGTCGCGGCGGTGCGGCGGATCCGTCGGGCCTGACCCGCCTCAGGCGGAACCGGCGTCCAGCTCGAACCAGACGGCCTTCCCGCCGGACTCGGTGCGCTCGACGCCCCAGCTGCTCGCCAGCGCCGCCACGAGCAGCAGACCGCGACCGCTCTCGGCGCCGACGCCGGGCGCGTCACCGACGTCGGGCAGCTGCGGGTCGTCGTCCTGGACCGAGACGCGGAGCACCGGGGGTGGGGTGTGCGCCGTGAGCACCGCGCGGCTGCGTCCGTGGATGATCGCGTTGGTGACGAGCTCGCTGGTCAGCAGTGCTGCGGTCTCGCAGGCGTCTTCGCCGATGTGCGCGGCCTTGCAGAAGTCGCGGATGAACGCCCGGGCGGCGTGCGCGGAGCGAGGGTGGGCGTCGAGCTCGACGCTCGCCCGGACGTCGAGCGGTTCCATCACGCCTCGCCGTCTCTGCGAGGCGTGGACGCCGTGGGCTCGACGTCGAGCACCTCGCCGGGGCAGCCTCGCACCCGCCGGGCACTGCGGCAACCGCCGGACGGCGGTGCGCTCCGCTGCCGGCGGACCGATTGGCCCGGTGCCTGCAGCAATCGGCCAGGACGTCCTCTTGTAGGTGGCGCACCCCCGGGTTCACGCTGGCAGTGCCGCACCCGGTCGCGAGCCCGGCGGATGCGCCCGCGCACGCGTCGGCGACTGCAGGGTGCACGGTACGTGCGGCACGAGGAGGGGTCATGGGACAAGCACGCATGGTGATGGACGCCATCACGGCAGCTGTCATGTCAGGCGACGCGGACGCGATCGCCGCCTGCTACGCGGAGGATGCGGTCGCGGACACGCCCGACGCCGGCCGCATGGAAGGCCGCGAGGCGATCGCGCAGTACCTGGCGAACTTCTCGGAGGCGTTCTCGGACATGAGCTTCGAGACCGTGGAGGCGCTGGAGATCGGGAACATCGCGATCGATGAGGGTCTCCTGATCGGCCGGCACACGGGAACGCTGCGCACGCCGGATGGCGACATCGCGCCGACCGGCAAGCAGGTGCGGATCCGCGAGTGCGACCTCCTCGCAGTCAGAGAGGGGGTCGCCGTCTCGCACCGCTTCTACTACAACGAGCTCGACCTCCTCGCCCAGCTGGGCCTCCTGGACGCCCGGCAGCTGGCCGGCATGCTGCCGATCCAGCGTGTTGACCTGACCGAGGCCGAGGCCACCCAGCCCGTCTGAGTGCCGGGAGCACTCGTGCGCGCGCAGGGCACGCGCCCGGATCGGGCGAGCAGACTCACCGGGGAGGTCTCCCATGACCGTGTACACCTTGGGCCTCTGGCAGGTGAAGGCGGAGGACGAGCACGCCTTCGTCTCAGCCTGGCGTGACCTGGCCAGCAGGACGAAGGCGGACTTCCCGCAGGGCTCCGCGGTACTCCTGCGCGATCGCGAGGTCCCTGGGCTCTTCATCAGCGCAGGGCCGTGGGAGTCCATCGAGCAGATCGAGAGGTGGCGTGCGTCCGCGACGTTCGCTGAGGGTGTCGCGCAGATCAAGCCGCACCTCGAGAGCTTCGAGCCGCACACCTTGGACGCGGTGGTCAGCATCCCCTCAGGAAGGCCGGTCGTGGGGTGAGTGACGGGACTTGAACCCGCGACAACCGGGATCACAACCCGGTGCTCTACCAGCTGAGCTACACCCACCATGGTGCGGCGGAGAGCATACCGGTCAGCTGCCCCCGGACGTCCGGGTTCAGTCCGGCACCCGCTCCGCCGGCTCGGGCGTGCGCGAGGCCCCGGCGGCGTCGCCCGCGGTCAGCGCCGCCGCCGTGGCCGCGCACTGCTCCGACGAGGGGCCGGGCTGCGGCACGAACACCACGGACCGGTAGTAGACGAGCTCCTGCACGGACTCCCGGATGTCGGCGAGCGCGCGGTGGCCACCGCCCTTCTTGGGGGCGTTGTAGTAGGCCCGCGGGTACCAGCGCCGGGCCAGCTCCTTCACCGACGAGACGTCGACCATGCGGTAGTGCAGCCAGCCGTCGAGCTCGGGCATGTCCCGGGCGAGGAAGCCCCGGTCGGTCGCGATCGAGTTGCCGCACAGCGGCGCCTTCTTCGCCTCGGGCACCCACTGCCTCACGTAGGCGAGCACCTGCTGCTCCGCCTCCTGCATCGTCACGCTCGACGCCAGGACGGCGTCGGTCAGGCCCGACGTCGCGTGCATGTCGCGGACGACGTCGGGCATGCGTGCCAGATCCTCCTTCGAGGCGCCGATGACGACGTCGACGCCGTCGCCGAGGACGTTGAGCTCGGAGTCGGTGACCAGCGCCGCGACCTCGATGAGCAGGTCGCCGGCGAGGTCGAGGCCGGTCATCTCGCAGTCGATCCACACCAGGCGGTCAGCGGGTCCGTCGGTCACCTGGCGACCCTATGCGGTGCCCGGCCCTAGGGTCCGGGGCACGCCGGGACGGGTCGAGTGCAGGGAGCGCCGATGACCAACGCGCTGCGCGGTCGCAGCTTTCTCAAGGAGCTCGACCTCACGCCGCAGGAGTGGCGCTCGCTCGTCGACCTGGCCGCCGAGCTGAAGGCGGCGCGGCAGCAGGGCCGGGAGGAGCAGCAGCTGACCGGTCGGTGCCTCGCGCTGATCTTCGAGAAGACGTCGACGCGCACGCGGTGCGCGTTCGAGGTGGCCGCCTACCACCAGGGCGCGCACGTCACCTACCTCGACCCGGCCGGGTCGCAGATCGGGCACAAGGAGTCGGTCGCCGACACCGCGCGGGTGCTCGGCCGGATGTACGACGGCATCGAGTACCGCGGGTCGGCGCAGCGCAACGTCGAGCTGCTCGCCCAGCACAGCGGGGTCCCGGTGTGGAACGGCCTCACCGACGAGTGGCACCCGACCCAGTCGCTGTGCGACGTGCTCACCGTGCGCGAGCACGTCGACGCCGACCGCCCGGCGCTCGCCTACCTCGGCGACGCTCGCAACAACGTCGGCAACTCGACGCTCGTCGCCGGCGCCATGAGCGGGTTCGACGTGCGCATCGTCGCGCCCGAGCCGTTGTGGAACGACCGGGCCGTCGTCGCCGAGGCCGAGCGGCTGGCCGCGCAGACCGGCGGCCGGGTCACGGTGACCGCCGACGTCCGGGAGGGCGTCGCCGGTGCCGACGTCGTCTACACCGACGTCTGGGTGTCGATGGGAGAGCCGAAGCAGGTGTGGGACGAGCGGATCGCGCTGCTGCACGGCTACCAGGTGACGGCGGAGGTCCTCGAGATGACGGGCACGCCGGACGTGAAGTTCATGCACTGCCTGCCGGCCTACCACGACCGCGCCACCGCGATCGGCGAGGAGGTCTTCCAGCGCACCGGCATGGACGCACTGGAGGTGACCGACGAGGTGTTCGAGGGACCGCACTCGATCGTGTTCGACCAGGCGGAGAACCGCATGCACACCATCAAGGCCGTTCTGGTCGCGACGCTGGGGCGCTGAGGTGCGCATCGTCGCCGCGCTCGGCGGCAACGCTCTGCTGCGCCGGGGCCAGAAGCCCGACGCAGCCGTGCAGGCCGCGAACGTGCAGCGCGCCGTCGCCGCTCTCGCTCCGCTCGCGCACGAGCACGAGCTCGTGCTCACCCACGGCAACGGACCGCAGGTCGGCGTGCTCGCGCTGCAGAGCGCGTCCGACCCGCGTCTGACCTCGCCGTACCCCTTCGA
>DATMJH010000068.1:0-3205 GCA_035554015.1 Mycobacteriales bacterium | reverse complement strand
CCGCGACGGCGCCCGTCCAGCCGAACCGGCGCGACCAGGCCTGGACCGCGGCGTCCACCGCGGCGTTGGCCGCGGTGTCGGACGAGCCGACCCCGGCGAGCACCACACCGAGGCCGGGAACGTCGAGCGGGCCCGCCGCGGCGGCGAGGCGGCGCAGTGCGGCCGCGTCGAGCCCTGGGTGTCCGCCGAGCACGTCGGCGACCGTGACGTGGAGGTCGGGACGGCGGGAGGTCGAGCGGGCCACCGCGCCGGGTACGTCCACCCGGGCGTGGAACGCGTGGCCGAGCAGCAGCGGCACGACGACCGCGTGGCGGTGGCCGTCGGCGTGCACCCCGTCGAGCACCTCGGGCAGCCGTGGCGCGGACAGGTCGAGGAAGCTCAGCCGGACGTCGAGTTCCGGTCGGGCCCGGCGGACCCGGTCGATGAGCCGCGCGACGGTCTCCGCGGACCGCGGGTCGCGACTGCCGTGCGCGACCGCCACCAGGGCGGCGCCGCTCGTGAGTGCGGAGTCGGGACGGGGCACGACGACCTACTCGCTCAGGAGGGCGGCGCCCACCAGCCCGGCGGCGAGGGTGTTGCCGGTGGGCGGGTCGATGAGCAGGAACGAGCCGGTGGCGCGGATCTCGGCGTAGTCGTCGACCGGGAGGGGGTCGGCGGTGCGCAGCGACGCGTGGGCGATCTCGTTGATCCCCAGCTCGGTCGGGGCCGGGGCGAAGGCGATCGTGTCGGTATCCAGCCGCTCGGTGAGCGCGCGCACGATCACCTGGGTGGTGCGGGTGCCGTGCTTGAGCAGCAGCCGGGCGCCCGCCCGCAGCGGCTTGTCGGCCAGCCAGCACAGCGTCGTGTCCAGCTCGTCCGCGACGCGCGGCGGTGCGCCGGCGGCGGCGAGGACGTCGCCGCGGGAGACGTCGATGTCGTCGGCCAGCAGCACGGTGACGCTGCGCCCGGCGCCCGCGGCGGGGAGCGGGCCGTCGGCGGTCACGACGGCCGCGACGGTGGTCCGCGCCCCCCCGGGCAGCACCACGACCTCGTCGCCGGGCCGCACCGTGCCCGCGGCGACCTGGCCGGCGTAGCCGCGGTAGTCGTCGGCGCCGTGGCGGATCACGTACTGCACCGGCATCCGGAACGGCGCGGCCACCTCGGGCCCCGCCACCGGTACCGACTCCAGGTGCCCGAGCAGCGTGGGCCCCTCGTACCAGGGGGTGTGCGGCGAGCGCTCGACGACGTTGTCGCCCAGCAGCGCCGACACCGGGATCGTCACCACCGCGTCGTCGGCGAAGCCGAGCGAGCGGGCCAGCCCCGCGAAGTCCTTCCCGATCGCCGCCAGCACCGCCTCGTCGTAGCCGACCAGGTCGATCTTGTTGATCGCCAGCACCAGCCGCGGCACGCGCAGCAGCGCGAGCACGGCGGCGTGCCGGCGGGTCTGCTCGACGATCCCGTGCCGGGCGTCGACGAGCAGCACGGCCAGCTCGGCCGTGGAGGCGCCGGTGACGGTGTTGCGGGTGTACTGGACGTGGCCCGGGGTGTCGGCGAGCACGAACTCGCGCGTCGGCGTCGAGAAGTACCGGTAGGCGACGTCGATCGTGATGCCCTGCTCGCGCTCGGCGCGCAGCCCGTCGGTCAGCAGGGCCAGGTCGACGGCCGCGTTGCCGCGCCGCTGGCTGGTCCGCTCGATCGCCGCCAGCTGGTCCTCGAAGATGCCCTTCGAGTCGTACAGCAGGCGCCCGATCAGCGTGCTCTTGCCGTCATCGACCGAGCCGGCGGTGGAGAAGCGCAGCAGGTCCACTACTCTTCCTCCGCAGTCGGCCTTCGGCCGCTGTTGCGCGCAAAACGGTCGGCCCCCAGCGACGGCTGGGTGCCAACCGTTGCTTGCGACGACTCTTCCGACGGCGACACTAGAAATAGCCCTCGCGCTTGCGGTCTTCCATCGCCGTCTCGCTGAAGGCGTCGTCGGCGCGGGTGGCGCCGCGCTCGGTGATCCGCGCCGCGGCGGTCTCGGCGATCACCTCTTCGAGGCTGCTCGCCGTGGAGGCCACCGCGCCGGTGCAGGTCATGTCGCCGACGGTGCGGTAACGGACGGTCATGCGCTCGATCGGCTCGTCGTCGCGCGGGTGCAGGAACTCGTTGACGGCGAGGTACATGCCGCTGCGCCGGAACACCTCGCGCTGGTGGGCGAAGTAGATGCTGGGCACCTCGATGCCCTCGTCGGCGATGTACTGCCAGACGTCCATCTCGGTCCAGTTCGAGATCGGGAAGACGCGCATGTGCTGGCCCTTGCGGATGCGCCCGTTGTAGAGGTTCCACAGCTCGGGCCGCTGGTTGCGCGGGTCCCACTGGCCGAACTCGTCGCGCAGCGAGAAGATGCGCTCCTTCGCCCGCGCCTTCTCCTCGTCGCGCCGACCGCCGCCGAAGACGGCGTCGAACTGGTGCTCCAGGATCGCGTCGAGCAGGGTCACCGTCTGCAGCCGGTTGCGAGACGGATCGGGTCCGGGCTCCTCGCGCACGCGACCCTTGTCGATCGACTCCTGGACCGACGCGACGATCAGCCGCTCGCCCATCTCCTGCACGCGGCGGTCGCGGAACTCGAGCACGTCGGGGAAGTTGTGGCCGGTGTCGACGTGCATGATCGGGAAGGGCAGCTTGGCCGGCCGGAAGGCCTTCTCGGCCAGGCGCAGCAGGACGATCGAATCCTTGCCACCCGAGAAGAGCAGCACCGGCCGCTCGAACTCGGCTGCTACCTCGCGGAAGATGAAGATGGCTTCGGCCTCGAGCTCACCGAGGTGGCTCAGGGCGCGTCTCGTCGGGCTGTCGATCATCGGTCAGGCACAGAGTACGCGAGTTGGACGGATGGCTGCGCTGCACCGCTCCGCGCCGGCAGTTACACGTCGGTCGCAAGGGACCCGTCACGCATGAGTGCTGCCCGCTGAGCCTCAGTGGCCCCGAGCCACTCGTAGGCTGGTTTCCAATAGACGAACGCTGGAGGAGCAGATGGACGCAGCCAGCCTAAAGAACCAGACCATCGTCGCGGTCAGCGGCGCAGAGAAGCTGGGCACGGTGAACGAGATCCTGTTCGAGACCGATCCGCTGCGCGTCGCCGCGCTGAAGGCAACCGATGCCAACGGCGACTTCGTGGTGCCCTTCGAGCGCGTCCGGCGCTTCGGGCCCGACGCAGTGATGGTCGAGTCAGCCGACGTGCGTACTACGG
>DATMJH010000067.1:0-2684 GCA_035554015.1 Mycobacteriales bacterium | reverse complement strand
CCACCGGCCGCCGGACGTGCGCGCCCTACGGTCGTCCCATGGGTGCGCGCGCACGTCCGGCGGCCGGTGGCGGCCGGTGGGTGGACGTCGCACCGGAGCGGCTCGAGCGGTGGCTGGCCGGCTTCGCCGAGCGGCACGGCCCGCGCGCCGTCGGCCGCCGCCACGACCACCTGGCCGCCGTCACTCGCGGCTGCCTGCTGCGTCGGGCCGTGCCGCTCGGCGAAGCCGGCCAGCCACCGCTCGAGCCGCTCCGGTGCGACGTCCACCCACCGGCCGCCACCGGCCGCCGGACGTGCGCGCGCACCCATGGGACGACCGTAGGGCGCGCACCGCCTCCCGTGCGCCTCCCGCACTCCGCGCGCCGGCGCGCGTACCTTCCGACGCCATGAGCGTGGCGCGCGGGCAGGAGGCGCTCGAGCTCGACCTGTTCTCCGACGGCGGTCAGGTGGACGACGCCCCGACGGTGGCGCTGCGCCGGCCCGGAGCGGCCGACCCCGACCGCACCGTCGCGCTGCCGCGGCCGGCGCTGGGCAGCACGGCTCGGCCCCGGCCCGGCTCGATCGCGTTGCCACCGCGGCCGCCGGCCCTGTCGCCGCTGCGAGCCTGGCTGCACGCCGTCCGGCCGGCGGCGCTCCCTGCCACCCTGCTCGGCGGCGCCGTCGGCGGGCTGCTGGTCTCCCGCGACGCCACCGCGCGGCCGGGCCTGCTCGCCGTCGGCCTGCTGCTGCTCGTGCTCGGGCACGCGCTCGCGGGGCTGGCCCGTGACCTCGGGGACGCCCGCCCTGGCCGCGCCGGCCGGCTGCGGCGCGCCGAGGCCGGTCGCGCCGCGCTCGCCGTCACGGCGGCGGCCCTGGTCACCGTCGCCGTGCTGGGCGTCGTGCACGACCCGCGAGGGCTGCTGCTCGTGCCGCTCGGTGCCGTCGCCGTGGTGCTCGCCGTCTCGCGGCGCACCGGCGCGCTCCTGGCGGCCGTCGCCGGACTGCTCGCGGGCACGCTCGCCGTCACGACGGTCGTCTGGGCCGGCAGCGGCCGGCTGGACGGGCGCAGTGCGCTGGCCGGCCTGGTCGTCGGGGGAGTGCTCGCCGGGCTGCTGGCCGCCCGGCGGACGCGCGTGTCCGCCCGCGCCACCCGGCTGCTCGTGCTGCTCCCGTACCTCGCCGCCGGCGGAGCGGTGTGGGTCGCCGCGCTGCCCTGGCCGGTGCTGGCGGTGGCGCTCGCGCTGCCGGCCGCGCGCACCGCGTCGTCAGCCGGTGCGTCGGCCGCGTCGTCAGCCCGGTCGTCGGCGGGGTCGTCAGCCGGGTCGTCGGCGGAGTCGTCGGCGGGGCAGCGTCCGGCCCGGCGCGGTGCCGGCGCCGGCTCGGTCGTCGCGGGCCACGCTCGGCTGTTCGCGCTCCTGCTCGTCGCCGGGCTCGTCGTCGCGGGGGTCACCGGCACCGACCTGCCGCTGGCCTGACCGGGCCGTAGCCTGGCCGAGGTGGTCGACCTGCTGCTCGCCGTGATCGCCGTGGCGGTCATCGTGACGTTCGCCTGCGCAGCGCTGATGGGTGTCACCGTGGCGCCGTTCGTCGTCGCGCTCGGGTTCGCCGAGCGGCGGGGCGCGTCACCGGCGCGGGTGGGTGTCGCGGCGCTGGCCGGTTCCGCGGTCGCCCTCTCGCTGGCGCTGCTGGCCTGGCGGGCCGACGCCGTGCCGCCCGCCGCGGCGCTGCCGCTGCTGCTCAGCTGGGTGGTGCCGCTCGTCGTGGCGTACGCCCCGCGGGGCGCGCGCTTCCTGGGTCAGGCGGGGCGGCACGAGCGCCTCCGCACCTGAGGCGCGCGTTCCTCACCGGGTCGTGACGTGGAGGACGCCAGGAGCGCGTCGGCTCACGCCACCGTGGAGGGGGTGGTCACCGCGTGTCGAGGACCCGATAGGCCTCGGCCAGCCGGCCCTCGGGCAGCGAGCCGCGCGTCGCCAGCAGCGTGCCCCAGTCGCGCAGCCGCTGCTCGAGGTCGTCCATGTGCGCGGTCTGGCTCTCGTGCGCGCGGAGGGCGGCCAGCTTGCGGGGGAAGGTGTCGGTGATGTCGACGTGGTGGTCCGCGACCCCGCCCGCGCCGCCCATGACCCACACCTGCTCGACCGTCCACGCCTCGAGCCCCTCGGCGGCCAGCTCCAGGTGCGCGAACGGGTTGCGGGCGTCCGGGTAGACGGCGCACATCGCGGCCTCGCCGGCCGCGAGGTGGTCGGGGTGGCTCGCGTAGACCCGCTCCCACGACCGCTCGGGCGACTGCGTGAGCACCCGGTGCGGCCGGCGCTGCCGGATCACCCGTGACAGGTCGCGTCGCAGCTCGATGCTCACCGTGAGCCGCCCGTCCGGGTAGCCCAGGAAGACGACGTCCTCGAACCCGAGCTCCTTGGCCGCGGCCCGCTGCTCCGCCTGCCGGATGCCGCCGATCTCGCTGCGCGGCACGTCCGGGTCGAAGCCGCCGGCGTCGCCGTCGGTGAGGACGCAGTACGACACCTCGACGCCCTCCTGCACCCAGGTGGCGATCGTGCCGCCGGCGCCGAAGTCGAGGTCGTCCGGGTGGGCGACCACCACGAGGGCGCGCGTCGAGTCCGGGGAGGGCGAGGTCACGGGGTCTCCGGTCGTCCGGGGTCGGGGCGTAGGACATCATGCGGCCCGTGCCGGCTGCCCGCTCCCGACCCCGGA
>DATMJH010000066.1:0-6419 GCA_035554015.1 Mycobacteriales bacterium | reverse complement strand
GCCTGCTGCTGCTCGGCCGCAGCGCCGCCCGGAGCGGCGGCCGCGGCGGACGTAGGCGCGGGCGGCGCTGCGGCCGAGCAGCAGCAGGCCGGTGCCGAGCACGAGGAAGGCGAAGACGAACCCGCGGGCCAGCTCGAGCTTCAGCGAGAACGCGATGAGCGCGACCGCCGCCGTCACCCGCACGGAGGCGTTGGCGACCCGGCGCAGCTCCTCCGGCCCCCCGCCGAGGAACCGGGTCTCGTAGCAGCGGCTCACCGCGAGCACGGCCAGCCACAGCAGCGCGAGCACCAGCCCGACCAGCAGGTAGGACACGCTGCCGCGCAGCTCGGCGTTCAGCGTGGAGCCGAACCGCACGAGCAGTGCCAGCATCGCCGCGACGAGCAGGGCTGCCAGGTCGACCAGGATCAGGGCCCGGGCGTAGTCGTCCACCCAGCGCCTGGTGCGGCGCGGCGCTGGCAGCACCGGGTCGGGAGCGGTCACCGGCTCCGCCTCGGTCCGCACCTGCACCCCCTGTCGACCCCGCCACCTTGCCGACCGCCGGGCCGCTCGTCCACCGACCTGGGGAACGAGGGACGGACGGCCACGTAATCTGTCCGTTCGTATGAGGACTATCGCCGGCCCGTCTGGTGTTCTGTCCGATGTTCATCTGTTTGCCACGCAGACCTGCAGACAGTCCGACCTAAGGTGTGCCATCCTTCGCGCCGAGACCACTGTGGTCGATTGCTCACTCTCTGTACACCTGACGCCTGGAGATCTTGTTCCATGACCATCGGACGCATCGGCAAGGGCGTCGCCGCCCTGTCCCTCACCGCCGTGGCCGTGCTCGGCGTCCAGTCTCCCGTCTCGGCGCAGGACACCCCGCCGCCGGACGCCCCGCCGTGCGGCGCCCCCGGTCAGGGCCAGGGGCCGCAGTACCCGCCCGGCTCGCGGGGCCGCGTGAGCGACTCCACCCCCTCCCGCGGCCAGCAGGTCACCGCCCGCACCAACCCGGGCACCTTCGACCCGCGCAGCCGCTCGCGCGCCTGCTTCTTCTCGACCCCGACCGACCTCGGCCAGGTCACGGTCGCCGGCAACGGCTCGGCCGTCATCCGCTTCACCGTGCCGCAGAGCGCCCAGCCCGGCCGGCACACGGTGCAGTTCACCGGCTACCGCGACGGCGTGCCGACGTTCGTCGACATCCCGGTCACGGTCCAGGGCGCTGCGGCCGCGGCACCTGGCCGCTCCGGCAGCCGGCTGCCGCGCACGGGTGCCGACCACCTGGTCGAGCTGAGCCTGCTCGGCGGCGCGATGGTGCTCGTCGGTGCCGGCGCCGTCGCCGCGAGCCGGCGGCGTCGCCAGACGCTGGTCTGAGCCGCTCGATCTGAGCGCCTGACGCTACGACGCGCCCCCGGTCCACCGACCGGGGGCGCGTCGCGTTCGCGCGGCTCAGCAGGCTGGGACGTCGACGTCGCGCTGCAGCGGCCGCGCCAGCGGCTGCTCCGGCACGACCGCCTCACCGGCGACTACCGGCTCTTCGAGGCTGAGCACCAGCGTGCGGGGCTGCTCCCGGGGCAGCTCGACGAAGATCTCGTAGCCCGGCAGCCCGGCCTCGTCGAACGACGTCAGCACCGGCTGGTCGGTGTTCGCCGGGTCGAGCGCGACGCCGTCGAGCGTCGCCGAGGTGAGCGTGGAGCCGGGCGTCGTGTAGACGCTCAGCGCGACGGCGTTGTCCGTGCTGAGCCGCACGTCGTCGCCGTCGGCGCGGATGCGCAGGTACGGCGGCAGCCCCTCGGCCGGTGCGCGGTTGGTGAGCGTGACGGTGATGGTGCTGCGGCGCCGGTCGCCGCGGCAGCTGCCGGCCTGGTAGCTGATGGAGCGGTCGAGGAAGGTGTCGAGCTTGCCGCCGGTGCTGTTGAAGACGACGGGGTAGGCGAGCGGGCGGTCGCCGTCGGGCAGACCGCCGTCGGCGCCGGATCGGGACAGCGCCGGCTGGAGCGCCGGGTCGTCGCTGGCCAGGCGGAGGTGACCGCTGCGGACGGCGTCGCCCACGCCGGTCAGCAGGGCCTGGGTGTCCCCGCCGCCGGCGACGAGGCGGGTGAGGGTGGCGGTGGCGGCGTCGGACAGGGCGTCCTTGCGCTGCAGGGTGAGGTCGAGGGCGGAGCTGCCCGGCGGTGGGGCGAAGTCGGCGTACTGGCCGATGGCCAGGTACTCGACGAGGTTCTCCGGGGCGATGCTGCGGCCGCCGACCTGGATGGCGCCGCTGCCCTCGAGGACCGCGGCGAGGGCTTGCGCGTCGAGCGCGATGACCCCGTCGATCTCCTGGCCGGTCCGGTCTCGCCAGCGCTGGGCGATGAGCCGACTGACCACCGGCAGGTCGGGGCTGACGTTGATGTTGACCGGCAGGTCGAACGCGCCGTAGCCGCCGTAGCGGGTCGCCCACTCGACCGGGACGTCCGGCGGGACGGCGATCGGGCCCTGACCGTCGAGGTCCTGCCGGCTGCCGGCGGCGACGACCCTGAGCCGGCCCTTGTCGGTCTCGAGCACGGCGTAGCCACCGGGCAGGCCGCCGGTGCCGCGGCTCTCGGCGTTCTGCTGGACGAGGACGAAGAAGCGCCGCGGGCGGTCCTCGCCGAGCAGGGCGGGGGCGATCTCGAGGGCGGTGCTGGCGCCGCTGAGCGTGCCGGCGAGCGTGTCGACCTGCTCGGCCACCTGCTCATAGGCGCGCTCGACCGGGCCCGGCGTGAGCTCGGTCGGCAGCGCGCGGATGTCGTCTCGGACCTGCTCGGCGGTCCGGGCGCTGCTCGCGACCGGCGGGGTGGCGGCGCGGATGACGTCGAGGTCGAAGGACCCGTCGGGACGCCGGAGGGCTTCTGGGTCGATGGCCTCGGCGGCGGTGAGGGCCTGCGGCAGGACGCTTCCGGCCAGCTCGTCAGCGGCCGCGGCCAGGCCGCGGACGACGCGCAGGCTGTTGTCGGCCTCGCCGGGCAGGTTGGTCGCCAGCCGCCAGACCGGGCCGTCGGTGGCCTCGCGCGCCGCTCGGGTGTCGGTCGCGGCGGCGGTGATAGCGGCGCGAGCGGTGGGGATGTCGCGGTCGAGCAGGGCCTCCCGGGCGCCGGTGAGGGCCAGGCGGGCGTCGTCGAGGTGGCCCTTGGCCTGCAGACCGGTGTAGGCGAGCCAGCCGGCGGTGACGACGAGCACGAGCAGGACAAGGCTCGCGGCGGCGCCGAGGCCGGGACGGGTCGGGCGCACCATGGTGGAGCAGCCTAGGCAGGGCGGGCGAGTGACGATGCGTGACAGTTCTGTGCCTTCGGGTAACACTCGCCTCGTGCGCCTCAGGGACGACGGGCCGGTGACGGCGCTGCGGTTCGACGAGGTGTCGGTCGCCGCCGATCTGGCCACGTGGTGCGGCGGGGAGGTCAGCCACCCGGTCGGCGAGCCGGACGTGCTGGTGATCCTCGTGCCGGGGCCGTCCGGGGCGCGGCCGGCGCGGCTGGGTGACTGGATCGTGCAGGAGGCCGACGGGACGCACCGGGTGTTCCCGCCGGCGGAGTTCGCGGCGAGGTTCGAGCCGACCTGACGGTCTTCGTCGGGGCGGAACGCGGTTGTTCCCAGGGGTTCACAGCGGCGCCATGAGCGGCGTCCACCGTGGTCGTCGTGACCACCGTGGAGAAGGGCAGCGAGGGCGCCTCGCGCGGCGCAGAGCCGGTCGCGAACCCGCGCCGGACGCAGCTGTAGCCGCATGCTCGGGGTGCTCGTGACGGTCTGGGGCGTCGCGCTGGTCAGCGCGGTCGTGCTGCTGGTGCTCGTCGTGGCCGTGCAGCGGGTGAGCGCGCTGGCAGTCAGGGCTCGGCGGCGGGTGCGGCAGGGGCCGGCGGCGGCGCAGGGAGATGCCACGTGAGGCGGTGGCGACGGTGGCGGCGGCGGCACGTGAGCGCGGCGGCGGCCGTGGAGGCCGTCGCGCTGAGCGTGCTGGCCGTCGGGTGTGCTGCGGCGGTGGCGCTGGCGTTGACGCGCCCGGTGTAGGCGACCCGCGCGGTCGGGCGGTGCATCGTCCGCGACGAGGGCCGACGTGCCGCGCCAGCCCGCCACCCCTCCCCCCACCTCCGCGATCTTCGTCTTGTGCTCACTTTCTGGGCCCCTGCAGGGGAACAGGACGAAGATCGCGGGGGGGAGTTGGGCGGCGCGCCTACCGGCAGGTCGACCGGTTCACCGACGACGTCGTGCTCGACGAGCCGCTGCGATTCGCGCTGACGGGGCTGCTGCCCTGACGTGGCCAGCCTGCTCTGCGAACAGCCCCCCCCACCCGCGATCTTCGTCTTGTGCTCGGCGTCCGAGCGTGCTCGGCAGGCACAGGACGAAGATCGCCGACTGGTGGGGGTGCGCGGTGGCGAGGACGCCGGAGACAGTCCGGCGGTGGGTGTGGTCCGGGCGCCTGCACGCCGTCCGCCGCGGGAACCGGCTGCTCGTCCGGCGTTCGGATCTCGACGCACTGACCGGACGGCGCGGGCAGCAGGCGTCCAGCCTGGCCGAGTGGGCGGCTTCGCTGCCGGCTGCCAGCGGGCGCGGCGGCACCGCAGCCGACCTGGTCATCGCGGAGCGGGAGCGGCGTGCCGGTCGTTGACGCCAGCGTCGTCGTCGACTGGGTTGCGCCCGACGTCGACGGCGGTCCGGCCCGGCGGCTGCTCAGCGAGCTCGTCCGCAACGAGGACACGCTGATCGGACCCCGGCTGCTGCGGGAGGAGGTCGGCAACGCGCTGCTCACCGGCGTCCGGCGCCGGCGGTGGACGGGTTCGCAGGCGGACGCCGCGTACGCGCTGCTGCAACGGCTGCCGCTCGGGGAGCGGGACGTGCCGGCCGACCGCGACCGGGCGTACGACCTCGCCCGGCGGTACGACGAGCACCCGCTGTACGACCTCGTGTACGTCGCGCTCGCGGAGCGGCTGCAGCTTCCGCTGGTGACGGCCGACTCACGACTGCTGGCCCGCGTCGGCCACCTGCCGTTCGTCCGGGCGCTGGACGACGTCGTCCCGCCAGCCTGAACCGCTGCCGGCGCCTGGGGCGCCGCGCCCCCTGCCCCTCCGCGATCTTCGTCTTGTGGTCGCCTGCCGAGCGTCCGAGCTGTGCACAGGACGAAGATCGGCAACCGGTAGGGCCGGCGGGAGGGCCCCATGCCGCGCCGCACTGCCGTGCTGATGACTGCGCACGCGCGTGCTAGCTTGGCCGCATGCGCACGACGGTGGAGTTCGAGCCTGACGCAGCTCGCGCCATCGAGCAGCTCCGCCGCGAGCGAGGGCTCGGCGTCTCCGAAGCCGTGAACGAGCTCATCCGGCGAGGGCTGCTGCCCCGTCGCACCGAGCGCCGCTTCCGCCAGCGCACGGCGCCGCTCGGCCTGCAGGTCGACGTCTCGAATGTCGCGGAGGCGCTGGACGCGCTCGAGGGCCCGACGGCGCGGTGATGCTCGTCGACGCGAACGTGCTGCTCTACGCCGTCGACGAGAAGGCGACGCAGCACGCCCGCGCGAAGGCATGGCTCGAAGAGGCGCTGAACGGGCCCTACCGCGTCGGGCTGCCCTGGCAGTCGCTCACCGCGTTCATCCGCATTGCGACCCACCCGCGCGCGCTCGCGCGGCCACTGCGCGCCGGCGAGGCGTGGGACTACGTGCAGGAGTGGCTGGACGCTCCCGTGGCCTGGGTCCCGGAGCCGGGGCCGGGACACCGCGAGCTGCTCGGCAGGCTGATCCACGAGCTCGACCTGCGCGGCAACCTGGCGAGCGATGCCGTGCTGGCCGCGCTCTGCCTCGAGCACGGGCTCACGATCGTCAGCGCCGACTCCGACTTCGCCCGCTTCCGCGAGGTGCGCTGGCTGAATCCCGTGCAGGGCTAGGCCTTCCCGCCGGGAGGCCGAGCCGTCGTCCGCCTGACCTCCGCGATCGTGGCCGAGTGCCCCGTGCGATCTTCGCCGGGTGTCCGCGAGGGCCGCTCGCTCCCGCGATCTTCGTCCTGTGCTCACCGTGGCCGCCGCCGAGACGGCACAAGACGAAGATCGCGGAGGAGGACGCGCTCGCCTGCCGGTGGCGATCTTCGTCCTCTGCACGGGTGGCGAGCGGGGGCGGCATGCACAAGGCGAAGATCGGCGGCGGGACTGGCGGTGGCGTGGCTTCGCTGGAAGAGCGTGTGGCCGGGCGCCGCTGGCCTGGCGTTGCGTGCCCGACCGGGTGCGGCGTCTCGGGTTGGGTGGGCCGGCGCCTGGCTCGTCCCCGACCCGGGCGATCGGTAGAGAGCGTCATCACGGGCCATCTGCGTTGTGCGCAGGCCGCCCACCGCACGAACCGCCCGCTGCGCCCGGGGCCCGGCGCCCGGCCTTGCGTCTCGTCGCCGGCTCGAGTCCTCCAGCCTCGGCGATCTTCGTCTTGTGCACGCCGACGGCGCGGGCCGGGCGTG
>DATMJH010000065.1:0-4211 GCA_035554015.1 Mycobacteriales bacterium | reverse complement strand
ATGTAGCCCGGTCGACGCCGCGCCTCCGGGTGGAGTCCCTGGTGCGGTTCCGGGCGGCTCCGGACCCGTCGGGAGGGCTCCCGTCGGGGAACGCGGGGGCGGGAGCCGCAGGAGCCACTCCACCGTCTGCGGGCCGTCCCGGCCCGCGGGGGCAGGTGGGTCAGGGGCGGACGAGGCGCCAGGCGTGCCGCTCGACCCGCCAGGTCCGGCGGTCGACGCACTCGTCCCCCAGCTCGCCGTCGCTGTTGACCTCCACCGGCCCGCCGGTGACGACGACCTCCCGGCCGCGCGCCGATCGCACGTGCGGCGACGCGAGGTGCTCGCCCGCCTTGAGCGCCGCGCCGAACCCCACGCGGGACACCCAGCCGGTCGCCGTCGACACCATGACGTCGAGCAGGCCGTCGTCGGGGACGGCCTGCGGGTGCAGCGGCGTGCCGCCGCCGATACCCGGACCGTTCGCGATCCCCACCATGAGCACCCGGTGCCGGCCGTCCGCGACGACGTCGCCGTCGACCTCGACGCGCAACCGCGTGCCCTGCGCCCGGAAGCCCGCCGCGACCGCGCCGATCGGGTAGGCCAGCGGGCCGAGCCTCGGCTTGAGCCGGGCGGCCTTCTGCGCGGCCTCGGCGCCGACACCCAGGTGGACGGCGTTGACGGCGATGCCGCCGGCGTCGTCCACGACGAGGTCCAGCGGCGTGGGCTGCCCGTGCAGGGCGAGGCGCGCCGCCTCCACCGGGTCGAGCGGGACGCCCAGTGCCCGCGCGAGGTCGTTGCCGGTGCCGAGCGGCACGAGCGCGAGGTCGGCGTCGGCCAGCTCGCCGCGCCGGCGCAGGTGCTCGACGACCAGGTGCAGGCTGCCGTCTCCGCCGGCGACCACCACCCGGCGCCGGCCGGCCCGCTGCAGCGCGGCGTCGAGCTCGTCAGGGGTGGCCGTGACGACGTGCTCGCACTCGCCGGCCGCGGCCAGCGCCGCACGCGCCTGCTCCACCGCCTCGGCGTCGGCGCTGCCGGCCTGAGCGCTCGCGAGCAGCAGGGTGGGGGTCACGGTCGGCTAGCCTTCCCCCGTACAGGCCTCGGTGCGCACTCGCGCCCGGGGCTTCGGTGTGATCAGGGAGACAGAGCATGCCCGCACTCGTGCTGCTCGGCGCCCAGTGGGGCGACGAGGGCAAGGGGAAGGCGACCGACCAGCTCGGCGGCAGCGTCGACTACGTGGTCAAGTTCAACGGCGGCAACAACGCCGGCCACACGGTCGTCGTCGGCGACGAGACCTACGCGCTGCACCTGCTGCCCAGCGGGATCCTGTCGCCGGGCTGCACGCCGGTGATCGCCAACGGCGTCGTCGTCGACCTCGGGGTGCTGTTCACGGAGATCGAGGGGCTGCAGGCGCGCGGGCTCGACACCTCACGGCTGGTGCTGTCGGCCAACGCGCACCTCATCCCGCGCTACAACCGCACGCTCGACCAGGTCACCGAGCGCTTCCTCGGCAAGCGTCGGATCGGGACCACGGGGCGCGGCATCGGCCCGACCTACGCCGACAAGATGAACCGGGTCGGCATCCGGGTGCAGGACCTGTTCGACGAGGGGATCCTGCGGCAGAAGGTCGAGGGCGCGCTCGACGTCAAGAACCAGGTCCTGGTCAAGGTCTACAACCGCAAGGCGATCGACGTCGGCGAGGTCGTCGACGAGCTGCTGTCGTACGCCGAGCGGGTGCGCCCCATGGTCGCGGACACCTCGCTGCTGCTGAACGCGGCGCTCGACGACGGCAGGACCGTCGTGCTCGAGGCCGGCCAGGCGACGCTGCTCGACGTCGACCACGGCACCTACCCGTTCGTGACGTCGTCGTCCGCGACCGCCGGCGGGGCGTGCACCGGCTCGGGCATCCCGCCGACGCGGGTCGACAAGGTGGTCGCCGTCGTCAAGGCGTACACGACGCGGGTGGGCGAGGGCCCGTTCCCGACCGAGCTGCATGACGACGACGGCGAGCGGCTGCGCTCCGTCGGCGGCGAGTACGGCACGACGACGGGACGGCCGCGGCGTTGCGGCTGGTACGACGCGGTCATCGCCCGGTACGCGGCGCGGGTCAACGGCGTCACCGACTTCGTGCTCACCAAGCTCGACGTGCTCTCCGGCTGGGACCGCATCCCGGTGTGCGTGGCGTACGAGGTCGACGGCCGGCGGCTGCCCGAGATGCCGATGACGCAGACCGAGTTCCACCACGCGGTGCCGGTGTACGAGCTGTTCGACGGGTGGTCGGAGGACATCAGCGGCTGCCGGTCGTTCGACGACCTGCCGCGCAACGCCCAGCACTACGTGCGGGCGCTGGAGGAGATGAGCGGCGCGCCGTTCAGCGCCGTCGGCGTCGGGCCGGACCGCGAGCAGACCCTGGTGCTGCGCGACCTCCTCTGATCTGACCTACTCCCCCACCGAGCCCGCTGATCAACAAGCGTTTGACGTCGACACGCCGTCGGCGGTTCGCCGGCGACCTCTTGTTGATCACAGGACGGGGGCGGTGCAGGGTCGGTTGCGCGCCGCGCGGCAGCGCGCACGTAGGGTCGAGCCGTGATCTTCAAGGCGGTGCGCGACGGGCGCCCGTACCCGGAGCACGGCCTGTCGAGCAAGGACTGGACCGAGATCCCGCCGAGCCAGGTGCAGCTCGACCAGCTCGTCACCACCAAGCGGCAGATGGACCTCGGCCGGCTGCTCGACGAGGACTCGACCTTCTACGGCGACCTGTTCGCGCACGTCGTCGAGTGGCGCGGCGAGCTGTACCTCGAGGACGGGCTGCACCGGGCGCTGCGCTGCGCGCTGCAGACCCGCAAGGTGCTGCACGCCCGGGTGCTGCGGCTGCCGGACTGAGCGGACAGTCCGGACGACGACGGCGCCGGACGCCGTCCGGGTGCCGCATCGGTGGTGGCGGGCCGGACGGCGCCCACGACGCCGTTCACCCGCCCAGCGCGACGACGGCGCCGGGGCTGAGCGCGATCGGCGCGCCGTCGCAGGCCGGAGCGCCCGCCGGGCCTACCCGCACCGACCGTTCGAGCCGCTCCAGCAGGGGACCTGCGCCGACCGGCCCGACCCGGGCGCCGAACGCCCGGGCGAACGGGTCCTGCCCATAAGCCACCGTCACGCAGTCGCCGTCGAGCGATGCGGTCACCTCGGGGTGGTCTGGCATCTGCCTGCGGGCGGCGTCGATCGAGCCGGTGCGGGCGACGGCGGCCGCCAGCTGCTCGGCCCGCGCGGCGACCAGCACGTACGCCAGCTCGTAGGTCGGGAGCTCGCGCGCCAGCACCGGCTCGGCCTGTGGGTCGCCGTCGAGGAGCGCGTCGCCGTACGCCGCCCACAGCTGTCCGGCGACGGCGTCCCGCCGCGCGAGCTCGGCCTCGAGCTCAGCGCGGGTGTCCGGCGGCAGGCGGTCGAAGTCCAGGTGGTCGACGTGGTCGATGAGATCCTCGGCCGGCGCGCTGTAGTCGTCGACGTGGTCGAGCGGCGGGAGCGTCGGCGTCGCGGACGGCTGCGGGGGCGGGGCGGGCGCGGGCCGGTCGTGGTCCGGGGCCAGGGTGACGACCCCCGCGACGGACACCGCCGCGATGCCGACGGCGGCAGCCCAGGTGCGCACGGCTCCTTGCTACCCCGTGCGCCGGACAGCGGCGGTGGAGGGCTCAGCGCTGCGATGGCGCGGTCTGTTCCGCGCCCGGCGCCGCAGCGGGTGGTGGCGCCGGGGCCGGGGTCGTCGTCGGTGCGGTCGTCGGGGTGGGTGTGCCGGTGGGGGCCGCACCACTGGCACCGCCCTGCGGCGCGGGTGCGGGGCGCCGCTCGGCCGGTGCGGGGGCCGGCGCGCCGGGAACGGGAGCCCGGCTCTCGCCGTCGCTGCTGCCGGAGTCGTCGGGCTGCGCCGCCGGCGGCGGCACGGCCGGGACCGCCGACGGCGTCGTCGTCGGACGCTCGCGCGGCGGCTCCGGCGGCGTGGCCGGCGTGGCCGGCGTCGCCGCCGGCGTGCGCTCGACCGTCCGGCCGGTGCTCCGCTCGGTGTCGTTCGAGGCAGAGACCTCGAACGGGGTGACGGCGCGGACGACGGCCGCGACGCCGTCCTCGACGGCCGACGGCAGGGTGCCGGTGGCCGCAGCCGTCACACCGGCGACGGCGACGCCGGTGCCGAGCAGCACCTTGACCCCCAGCGAGAGGCCGAGCACCGCGGCAGCGCGCAGCCGCGG
>DATMJH010000064.1:0-5800 GCA_035554015.1 Mycobacteriales bacterium | reverse complement strand
GGTCAGGACTTCTCCGACGACTGGTGGCCGCCGACCGTGCAGGCGCTGAAGGACCCTGACGCCGGCGGGCTGTTCGTCTTCCTGGACGAGGGGCAGCGCGTCTTCGATCGCCACGGGACAGCGCCGATCGAGCTCGCGCCGTTCACGCTCGACAGAAACATCCGCAACACCAAGCGCATCGCCCAGGTCTTCGGCTCGCTCGCGCTCGAGCAGCAGAGCTACGAAGGGCTGGAAGGGCCGCCGGTCCGGTTCGTCGCGTGCCGCACCGACGAGGCGCTGTCGGTCGCCGACGGGGAGGTCGAGAAGCTGACCGAGCAGGAGGGCTGGCCGCCCGGCTCCGTCGCGCTGCTGACCACCGGCCACCGGCACCCGGTGCAGAAGGAGATCGTCGACGGCTACGGCTGGGACGCCTACTGGCAGGAGTACTTCGTCGGCGACGACGTCTTCTACGGGCACGTGCTCGGCTTCAAGGGGCTCGAGCGGCCGGCCGTCGTGCTGGCGGTGAACGGGTTCCGCGACCGCGGCCGGGCCAAGGAGATGCTCTACGTCGGGCTCTCGCGGGCGCGCACGCTGCTCGTCGTGTGCGGCGACCTCGACGGCATCGCCGAGGTGGGTGGCGACGGCGTCCGGCGGCGGCTGGAGAGGGCGGCCGTCGGCGGCTGACGCGCTGCCGTTCCACACGGACTGTTGGAGCGGGCCCTGCGCCCCCCGGCTTACGGGTACTGCCCGACCCGACCGCGACGTCGCTCTCCGGCGTCTCCACCGGCACTGCTCGGCGCGCGCGACGTCGTTGGTCCGCTCGCAGACGTTGAACAGGCCGCAGAACACGCCCTCGTCCACGGACAGGTCGTTCACCTCACCGGTGCACACATGCCGGACTGTGCGCGCGACAGCAGCACCCACCCGCGCTCGCTGCCGACGTCGCCCGCCTGATCCAGCGGCGTCTGCGCCCGCGCCGTCCAGCCCTGGTAGACCGCGCAGCCGCCCTATACCGAGCCGCGGAACCGGTCGAGCGTGCGGGCGGCCGGACTGCGGACAGCAGATCGCCTTCTCGCCGGTACGCCGTGTAGCCCGCTCGTAGGCCGCCATCGCGCCGGTGTAGTCGAACGCGAGGTGGAGCCTGCGGGCCAGCTCCTCGTGGGCGCGTTCCGGACGACGGCTCGTCCGGCGGCGTCAGCTCCCGAACGTCCCCGGTGTGCGCCACGCCGACCAGCCGCCCTCGGCGGGTGCGCCGTCGTCCCAGCGGGTCACGTAGTGCTCGAGGAACACCTGGCCGACCAGCTCACCGCGGCTGCGCACTCCGGTCTTGCCGAAGATCGACGTCAGGTGGTCCTGCACCGTGTAGGGGGAAACGCTCAGCGCCTGCGCCATCTGCCGGGTGGAGCGGCCCTGCAGGCACATCTGCGCGACAGCGCACTCGCGCTGCGACAAGCCGTAGGCCAGGGCGATCAGCGGTGCGACTTCGTGCCGCGTGGCCGGCTGGACGATGACGGCAGTGCGGCCGCCGTCGCCGGACAGCCGGGTGCCGTAGAGCAGGAGCCACTCGCCGGACCGGGTACGCACCCGCGCGCGGGCGGTGTGCTCGAGCGGGTCTGTACCGCCGGCCGCCCCCGCCCGTGCCCGGGCCGCGACCACCTGCAGCATCTTGGACTCGGCCGGCTCGACCGGAGCCGGGACCTCCACCATCTCCTCGATCCAGCGCTCGGCGGCAGGCGACAGCGACTCGACCCGCCCGTCGGGCCCGAAGACGACGACGCCGGGGCCGTGGGTGCCGCCCGCAGCGCCGGCGACGGTCGCGCTCACCAGCGAGCGGCGGAAGCCGTCCGCCAGCGGCGTGGACAGCTCGAGCAGGAAGCGGACGTCGTCCTCGGTGAACCAGTGGTCGTCGCTCTCGCGCAGGAACGCGACCGCTCCCCAGTAGGTGCCGTCGGAGACCATTGCGCCGCGGAGCTCGTCGCCGATTCCGAACGCCGCGTGCGACCGGTGCCGGGCGCTGCGCGTCAGGTCGCCGTGCGTGGCCAGGCTCGTGGCGCCCGCCCGGCGGCCGCTGCGGGCAAGGAACTGCCACTTGTTGACGTCGTCGACGACGTACTCGTGCTCGGCCAGCCACTGTCCGGAGCACGAGACGTGCTTGCTGACGCTGCCTGTGAACAGCACCGTCCCGGGGTCGACGCTGTGCCAGCAGCAGCGGGTGAACGGCACGACGCGGCAGACCGCCTCGCCGGCGCGCGCCGCGAAGGTCACCCAGTCCAGGCCGGAGCGCGACAGCTCGACGACCTCGTCGCGGGCGCGCCGGCGCGCGTCGGATGCCACGACCGCACGGTAGGGCGGCCAGGCGGTGCGGTCACCCCCCAGATTCCTGGGGGCGGCGCTGCCCGGTTCCCCAGGCTCCTGGGATGGCCGGCGGCCCCGGCTCCGCGCACGGTCGTCCCACCACAGCACCCGCCGACGAGGAGGCGCCATGACCGCCGAGACGATGTCCGTTCCGCCTCCCGCCGCAGCGGCAGCGGTGTCTCCCGAGCCGATCCTGCGACTGGCGTCGGGGTTCATGGCGGCCAAGCACCTGTTCGCCGCGGACGAGCTCGGGCTGTTCGAGGCGCTGGGCGAGGGACCGGCGACCCTGGACGCCGTCGCGGCGCGCACCGGCCTGACCCGCCGGGCCGCGAGGATCAGCGCGGACGCGATGGTGGCGCTGGGTCTGGTCGAGCGGGACGGCGACACCTACCGCAACGGTGAGGTGGCGGCGCAGTACCTGTCCGGCGTCTCGCCGGCCGACCTGCGACCCCTGCTGCGGTTCTGGGACCGGATCAGCTACCCGGCATGGCAGGGGCTGGCGCAGGCGCTCGCGACCGGACCGGGGCGGGAGGTGTTCGACCTCGACGACGAGCTCCAGGAGCTGGTGTCGAAGGGAATCGAGGCGGTGCTCGCCGGCCCGACCGCGGCGCTGCCGCAGAACGTGGACCTGGCCGGTCGCCGCCTGCTCGACGTCGGTGGCGGGACCGGGTCCTGGTCCATCGCGCTCGCCCGCCGGTTCCCCGACCTGCGTGCGACCGTCTTGGAGCTGCCGGTGGTCGCGGAGGTGGCCCGGCAGCGAGTCGCCGACGCGGACCTCGGGTCGCGGATCGACGTGCTCACCGGCGACGCCATGACCGGCGACCTGCCGGCGAGCTACGACGCGTTCCTCGTCGCGAACCTCGTGCACTACTGGTCCCCGGAGCAGAACGTGGACCTCCTGCGGCGCATCCGCGCTGCCGCGGCGCCGGCATCGGTGCTCCTGCTCGTCGACTTCTGGACCGACCCGACCCACACCCAGCCGATGCAGGCCGCGCTGATGGCCGGTGAGTTCGCCGTGCACCTGCGCAACGGCGACGTCTACAGCGTCGAGGAGGCGCGCGGCTGGCTCGGCGCGGCCGGCTGGCGGTTCGTCGAGCACCGGCCGCTCGCCGGGCCGGTGAGCCTCGTCGTCGCCGAGCCGGCCTGACCCGCGTCTGTTCCCTCGAGAAGGAGTCCTCCCATGCCACGTCGCACGATCGTCTCGACAGCGCTGGTCGGCCTGGCCTCGGCCACGGTCGCCGGCCTGGCAACGTCCACGGCGGGCGCCGACCCCGGCGCCCACGACCGCCGCGACAGCCGGGGCACCGCCGCCGAGGTCCGCCAGGCCATCGCGCCCTACCGGGATGTGGCAGTCGCCCTCGCCGCCGGCTACCGCGCCGGCGAGAGGTGCGCGCAGTCGCCCGCCGGCGGGATGGGCTTCCACTACGTCAACCCTGCGCTCATCGACGGCGTCGTCGACCCGACCAGGCCTGAGATCCTGCTCTTCGGCCCCGGCCGCGACGGGGATCTGACCCTGCTCGGCGCGGAGTTCTTCGTCCCGGCCGCGCTGGCCACCGACCGGCCGACCCTGGCCGGCGAGCCCCTGGAGGGGCCGATGCCTGGACACGAGCCGGGCATGCCCGAGCACTACGACCTGCACGTGTGGGTCTACCGGTCCAACCCGGACGGCGTCTTCAGCACCTGGAACCGCGCGGTGTCGTGCCCCTGACCGACTCAGGGCCGAACCGGGCGTCTCACGTCCCGATGACACTCAGGCCGGCGTTACGGGCCGCCTGGCTCAACCGCCGGTCGAAGGTCGCGACGGGGTCGCCGGGTGCACGTGCGCGCAGTGCAGCACGCAGCCTGTCGCCCATCTCACCGCCCCCGTGGCTCGAGCCGGGTTGCCCTCTTCGCTCGTGAAGGGGCCGTCGTACGGCTCGTACGGCTCGTACCGATACGGCGCGAGCTGCACGCGGTCGGCGGCCGCTCCGAGCAGCAGTGATAGGTAGTCCGGCAGTCGCTCGCCGATCAGGTCGACGCACCGGTCGAGCTCGTCGTGCACACGCAGCGAGAGCGGCACCTCGACGATGCTCGCCCGCTGCAGGCCCTCGGCTTCGCGTCGGTGGACCGAGCCGCTGAACTCCATCGCCGAACGGTCGACGCGCCGGGAGGACCGGCTACAGGTACTGCCCGACCGCGACGTCGTCCTCCGGCGTCTCCACCGGCCGCTCGGCCATGACCTCGGCCAGCGTCATCGGCACAGCCACCGGCCGGCCCAGCAACCGGGCGGCCTGCGACGCCGGCAGCCGCCCGAACTCGACCTGCGCCAGGCACCGTCCCGGGCGCACCACGGCCGGGTGGATGCGGCCGAGCTGCTCGTTGGTCGTGATGAGGAACAGGCAGCGCAGCCCCTGCCCCAGCAGGCCGTCGGCGAGGTTGAGCAGCCGGCCCATCGCCGACCCGCCGGTCTCCTTGCGCAGCAGCGCCTCGGCGTCCTCGAGCACGAGCACCGTCCAGCGATCGTCGTCCTCGTCGTCGGCGTCCAGCACGGTGCGCCGCAGGTAGCGGCCGTCCTTCAGCAGGGCGTCCGGATCGGTGACGACGACGCCGTCGGCCCAGCCGCCCCAGGCGTGCAGCAGCGCCCGCACCGCCGACGTCTTGCCGGTCCCCGGCTCCCCGTGCCAGAGCACGAGCCGGCGGGCCGTGCCCTCGATCGGTGCGTACGCCGTCAGCCGGTCGAGCGCCGAGCGGACGGCGTCGGGGTAGTGGTCGGCGATCTCGGCCCACGGGAGGACGTCGAGCCCCACGCTACGCGAGCCGCCGCACTGGTCGCTGAAGCTGACCTCGATGCGCCGTGCGCCGGCGTAGGTCGGGACGCGAGCGACGATCTCGTCGGCGACTGCCGCGGCCAGCTTCTCGTCGTCGGCGCTCACGACGGCGTGCGCGTCGGCGCGCCACGTCTCGAGGAGCACGAGCGCCTCGTCAACCTGCGCGATGACGCGCCGCTGGTTCTTGCCGTCGACGGTCTGCAGCACGACGGCCCGGTCGGGCAGCGCGGAGTCGGGCGCGTGCCGCTCGAGGTCGCGCACGACGACGTGCCGGTGGCCGCGCGCGAGCATGGCGCGCAGGTGCAGCAGCCGGCCGAGCTCGTGGTGGTGCTCGAGCGGGAAGGCGGTGTGGAGGTCGTGCTCAGGCGTGCTCATGGCGGGTCTCCGCGAGGGTCGTCGGCGGGCCCGCAGGCGCGTCAGCGCGGCGCGGGCCCCGGATGGGGTTGCAGCCGTGCTGGCATGAGCGCTCCTCGGAGACGTGGCGGGCCGCAGCACTGTGCCACCCGCCTGACGCCGTGTCGACCGGGTTGGCCGCGGCGCCGGTCATGGCTCGTCGTCCCGGCGCGACCTGCACAAGAGCTTGTCGGCAGCAGCGCCGCGGGCGCCGTCGTCAGCGCTCCGACATCCGGCGACCGTCATCGCGCAGCGCATCCAGGAGG
>DATMJH010000063.1:0-8768 GCA_035554015.1 Mycobacteriales bacterium | reverse complement strand
GCAGGTCACCTGGCCGTTGAAGGTGACCTGCGGGCGCTGGCCGGCCCGCGCCTGCGAGGTCTTCACGAACTGCAGGGAGCCTTCGGCGGTCGCACGACCCTCGTTGTCCTCCTCCCCGGTCTGCCGGGCCACGAAGGCGACGGTGTCGCCCGGGCCGGCCTCAGCGGTGCTGGCGACGACCTGGCCACCGCCGGTGACCAGGTACGGCGCGCTGTCCGCGTGAGCAGCGAACGGGACGGCGAGCGCGGCCGCACCGGCCGCGGCGAGCAGGCGTAGACGCATGGACGGCACTCCTCAAGGTCGGACCCGGGAGCTCCTTGCGCTCCCCGCGAGGCGGTACCCCGACATGGCCGCAAACGACACATTTCCGTCATCTTTGGGGTAGGTCACCAAACGGCTGCGGCGCCGGTGTGACGGCGCCCTACCGCCGGGTGACGCGAGCGAGCCTGCGGTGGCGCCGACGGGCAGGATGAGCGGGTGCAGCGCGCCGAGGTCGTCGTGGTGGGCGCGGGGGCGGCGGGGCTCGGGCTGGCCGTCCGGCTGGCCGCGCAGGGCACCCCCGGCGTGGTGCTCGTGCAGTCGCCCCGGCCCGCGCCCGAGCGGACCTGGTGCTCCTGGCAGCGCGGACCGGTCCTCTGGTCCGGCGCGGTGGCGCACCGCTGGCCGACCGCCACGGTGGTCGGGCCGGACGCCGTCGAGCGCCGGCTGAGACTGTCCCCCTACCGCTACGAGATGGTCCGGTCGGGCGACTTCGCCCGCTGGGCGGCCGGCCGTCTCGACGGCGTCGAGCAGCTGGCGGCGACCGTCGAGCGGGTCGACGACGGCGAGGACCACGCCGTCCTGCGCGGGGACGGCGTGGAGATCGCCGCCCGCTGGGTGCTCGACACCCGCCCCGTCCCGCCGTCGGGTCGGGGCAGGACGGCGTTGCTGCAGCACTTCCGCGGCTGGACCGTCCGCACGGCGTCGGCCGCCTTCGACCCCTCCGTGGCCGGCCTCATGGACTTCCGGGTGCCGCAGCCGGCCGGCGGCGTCGCCTTCGGCTACCTCCTGCCGACCTCGGAGCGCGAGGCGCTGGTCGAGTACACCGAGTTCACCCGGGAGGCGCTCGACGACGCCGGCTACGACGCCGCGCTGCGCCGGTACACCGCGGACGTGCTGCACCTGCCGCCGTTCGAGGTGCTCGCCGTCGAGCAGGGCGCCATCCCGATGACCGACGCGCCGTTCCCCCGCCGGGTCGGGCAGCGGGTCTTCCGGCTGGGAGCGGCCGGCGGCGCCACCCGCCCGTCCACCGGCTACACCTTCACCGCCGCCCAGCGCCAGGCGGCGGCGGTCGCCGACGCGCTCGCCGCCGGCCGGGACCCGGAGCCGCCGGCCGCCTACCCGCGCCGGCACCTGGCCATGGACGCGCTGCTGCTGCGGGCGGTCGACACCGGCCGGCTCGACGGCGCCGCCTTCCTCGCCGACCTGTTCGGCCGCCATACCGTCGGGCGGGTCCTGCGCTTCCTCGACGGAGACAGCACCCTGCGGGAGGAGCTGGCGGTCATGGCCGGCGCGCCCCGCCGGCCGATGCTGCGGTCGCTCCTGCCGGGCTGAGCGGTGGAGTGGCTGCACCGGTTGGCAACCGGCCGCTGACCGACGGGAGCCCTCCCGTCGGCCCCGGGGGCCGCCGCGCCCGCAGCAGCCACTCCGCACCGCGGTTGCCAACCGGCAACGATTTCCAGTAAGCATGGGGCATGCCGCTCCCGCTCACGCTGCTCTCCGGACCGTCCACCAGCCTGCGCGAGCAGGTGCTGCGCTGCCTGCTGCTGCGCCGGCCCGGCCTGGTCGCCGTCGACTACGGCCTGGACCCCGCGGCGAACGGGCTGCTCGTGCGCACGGTCGCCGACGCGCGCGGCGTCCAGCACGTCGAGCAGGTGGAGCCGGTCGGCTGCTGCCTGTCGTGCACCGTGCGGTCCGACGTCCCGGAAGCGGTACGGCTGGTGACCGACGCCGAGCGCTGGGCGGAGGTGGTGCTCTCGCCGCCGTCGCCGATCCGGCCCGGTGACCTCGCCGAGCACCTGTCCCGGCACGGCGCCGACGTCGACACCGTGACGACGGTGGTCGACGCCCGGCTGGTGCTCGCGCAGCTGACCGGCGACGACCTGCTGGCCGAGCGCGGGCAGGCTGCGGCCCCCACCGACCGGCGCTCGACCGCGGAGCTCGTCGTCGGCCAGCTCGAGGACGCCGACGTGCTCCTCGTCGCCGACCTGCAGGCGCTAGACACGTCGTCCGCCCGCACGGTGGAGGCACTGCTGTCGCACCTGGCGCCGATCGCGGTGCAGCGGCCGCTCGCCCCCGGCGGCATCGGCTGCGAGGACGCCGTCACCACCGGTCGGCGCGGCCGGACGACGTCCGCCGACCGGGCCCGGCTCGCGACCCTCGCCGGGGCCCTGTGCCCGCCGGCGTGCGGCGTGACGACCGTGGTCTGGCAGTCCGACCGCCCGCTGCACTCCGCCCGGCTGCACGAGGTGCTGCCCGACGTCGTCGCCGACGTCGTCCGCAGCCGCGGGCACCTGTGGCTCGCCGACCGCCCGCGGCACTGCGTCCGGTGGGAGCAGGCCGGCGGCACGCTGGCCTTCGGGGACCCGGTGCGGTGGCAGCAGCTGCCCGGCTGCGAGCTCGTGCTGACCGGCATCGACCTCGACCCCGCCGCGTTGACCGCCCGGCTGGACGCCTGCCTCGCGACCGACGAGGAGCTTGCCGACCCGACCTGGCCGGACCCCTTCGCCGGTGCGCTGGGCCCGGCGGAGGACCCGGTGCACTGACCAGCCGGCGCAGCACGAGAGGCCCGGCGCGGTGCGCCGGGCCTCTCGGGTGGAGTGTCTGGTGCGGTTGTCGGGCCTTCGGGAGCCGTCGGGAGGGCTCCCGGCGGAGGCTCAGCCGACCTTGGCGAGCGCCTGGCCGGCGGCCTCGGTGCCGGCCTCGAGCGCCTTCTCGGCGTCCTGCACGGCGCGGCGGCTGCGGGTCGCGGCCCGCTCGGCGAAGCGCTCGGCGCGCTGCGTGGAGTCCTGCCGGCGGATCGCCCGGACCAGCGCCGAGCCGTCCTTGGCCACCTCGGTGTACTCCTGCTGCGCCTTCTCGGCGAGGTCACCGGCGGTGGCGAACACGTCGATGACCCGCTGGCGGACGCGCACCGGGGTCTCGGCCAGGTAGGTCGGCAGCTCCTTGGCGCCCGACACCGTGCGGTCGAGCAGGCCCAGCGCGAACAGCGCCGGGCGGTACGGCGTCTCGGCGACGGCGGTGACCTCGGCCTGCGCGGCCTCGATCACCCTGCGGGTGTGCCGGACGACGCCCTGCTCGGTGCGGCGGGCCTCGCGGCGGGCCGGGCGGGTGGTCCGCTTGGCGTCCCGCGCGGCGCTCTTCGCGGTCGACGACGCGCTCGACGCCGTGCGCTGGGCGTTGGTCTTGGTGGTGCGGGCCTTGTTCTGCGTGGCGGTGCTCATGAGGGGATGCCTTCCGTCAGGGATGCAGTCGTGCGTCCACCGCAGCCTGCCCAGGTGCTAGCAGGAGCAAGCACGACGGCCCCTGTGGTCTGCCTCACGGGCGGTCAGGTCAGCCGTGCTCCTGCGGCCCGAAGGCGAACCGAGCGTGTTCGGACCAGCGGCCGTCGTCGTCGCACACCCACAGCGCGGCGTGCTCGGCCCACGCCGAGAGCGGCAGCCCGCGCTGCACCGCGGTCTGGGCGCTGGCCAGCAGGGCGCCGTCGTCGGTGTGGACGACGGTCAGGTGGGCGTGCGGGTGCTCGTGCCGGCCGCGGTACGGCGGCGTCTCCGGCCAGCGCCGGGCGAGCGCCTGTGCCAGCTCGTCCAGGCCGGCGCCGTCCGGCTCGAGGTACAGGACGCCGTCGGCCTCGAAGCAGCCGAGCTCCGAGAAGCGCAGCCGGAAGGCGTCGACGCCGGCGAAGAACCACTCCAGCTCGGCGAGCACGCCGGCGTCGATCCGGGCTGCCGGCAGGAACGGCGCCAGCAGCGTGACGTGCGCCGGGATGCCGACGGCGGCGGACGGGTCGCCCGTGCTGCGCCAGGCGTGCACCAGCGGCTCGGCCTCCGGCACGCACAGCAGCACCGCGCTGGTGGCAGCTCCGTCACTCACGACGACCCCCCTCGCCCCGCCCCTCCCGGGCCACAGCCGACGACGTCAGACAGTTGCACGACGGTTGCACGTGCACACCCGGGCCCCCGGCGCAGGCCCTCGGTAGCGTCCGTGGCGTGGACGTCCTCGTCGTCGGATCCGGAGCTCGCGAGCACGCCCTGCTCCTGGCGCTCTCCCGCGATCCCGACGTCGGCCGGCTGGTCTGCGCGCCGGGCAACGGCGGCACGGCCGAGCTCGCCGAGAACGCGCCGCTCGACGTCGCCGACGCCGCTGCCGTCGCGGCGCTGGCCCGCGACACCGGCGTCGACCTCGTCGTCATCGGGCCCGAGGTGCCGCTGGTGGCCGGAGCGGCGGACGCCGTGCGCGCCGTGGGCGTCGCCTGCTTCGGCCCGTCCGCCGCGGCGGCCGAGCTCGAGGGCAGCAAGGCCTTCGCCAAGTCGATCATGCGCGAGGCCGGCGTGCCGACCGCCACCGCCGACGTCTGCACGGACGCCGACGCGTGCGCCGGCGCGCTGGCCCGGCGCGAGCCGCCGTACGTCGTCAAGGCCGACGGCCTGGCCGCCGGCAAGGGCGTGCACGTCGGCTCGGACCTCGACGTCGCCACCGCCTTCGCCCGCGGTGTGCTGGCCGACGACGGCGCACGCGTCGTCGTCGAGGACTACCTGGACGGGCCCGAGGTCTCGCTGTTCGCGCTCACCGACGGCACGACCGTCGTCCCGCTGCTGCCGGCGCAGGACCACAAGCGGGTCGGCGACGGTGACACCGGGCCGAACACCGGAGGCATGGGGGCGTACGCGCCGCTGCCCTGGCTGCCCGACGGCACGGTCGAGAAGGTGCAGCGCGAGGTGCTGCAGCCGGTCGTCGACGCGATGCGTGAACGCGGCACGCCGTTCGCCGGGCTGCTCTACGCCGGGCTGGCGCTCACCTCGCGCGGCCCGCAGGTCGTCGAGTTCAACTGCCGGTTCGGCGACCCGGAGACGCAGGTCGTGCTCGCGCTGCTCGACACCCCCCTCGCCGGCCTGCTGAACGCCTGCGCCACGGGGACGCTGGACCGCTGCGCGCCGCTGCGCTGGCGGCCCGGCGCCGCCGTGACGGTCGTCGTCGCGGCCGAGGGCTACCCCGGCACGCCGGCCAGGGGCGACGAGATCACTCTCGGCCCGCTGCCCCCGGGCGTCGAGGTGCTGCACGCCGGGACGGCGCGCCGGGACGGCCGGCTGGTCGCGTCCGGCGGGCGCGTCCTGTCCGTCACGGCCGTGGCCGGCGACCTCACCGCAGCGCGGGCGGCGGCCTACCGGGGGGTCGAGGCGGTCCGGCTGCGCGGCGGGCACTGGCGCACCGACATCGCCCGGCGCGCGGTCGAGGGCCAGATCACGGTTCCTTGACGCTTGGCGCGTCGCTGTGGTCGATCCGCTCCGGCCGGAGCAGCATCCCCGTCGGCGCCTGACCCTGCCGTGCTGTCGGACGGGCCGGGAGGCATCGGAAAGTGCCGGCGACGCGACGACCGGGCGGTCCGCACCTGCGCGGCTCGGTGCACGAGTGGCACGTGCTGCAGCGGCCGCTCCCCCGCACGCCCGCGGCGGCACGGCTGGCGCGCGTGACCGCGCGGGTGGCCACCCGGGCCTGGCGCGTCCCGGCGCTGGAGGAGGCTGCGGCCGCCGTCGCGTCCGAGCTCGTCGGGCTCGTGCTGCGGCGTGACGGCGCAGGGGTGCTCACGCTCCGCGTGCTCATGACCCCCCGACGGCTGCGGCTCGAGGTGCACGACCCCACCGGCGGTGTGCACGCCGACGTCGACGACGACGACCCGGCCGTCGCGCTGCTCGCCGCGTACTCGGCGCGGTGGGGCGTCGACTGCCACCTGCCCGGGGCGCAGCTGTGGGCCGAGCTGCCGTGTCCTGAGCCTTGACAGCCGGCGTCAGCCGCTCGCCCGGACGGTCGAGTGGCGCCACCGGTTCGAGCCGGAGGACGCCTGACCCCCGCAACCTGCGCGATCTTCGTCCTGTACACCCCGCACGAGCGGGTGGGGCCTGCACAGGACGAAGATCGGCGCGGGAGGGGGAGGGCCGTCTGGGAGACTGCTCCGTCCCCGCCGCCGCGTCCCGAGGAGCACCTGCGTGATCGAGCGCTACACCCTGCCCGAGATGGGCCGGGTCTGGAGCGAGGCCCACAAGTACGAGCTGTGGTGCCGGGTCGAGGTGCTCGTGCTCGAGGCCCATGCGAAGGCCGGCGTCGTGCCCGCCGACGTCGTCGAGCCGGTCCGCGCGGCGCCCGCACCGACGCCGCAGGCGGTCGCCGAGATCGAGGCGGTCACCCAGCACGACGTCATCGCGTTCCTGTCGGCCTGGGCCGACAACACCGAGCCGCGCGAGGCGGCGGCGTACGTGCACTTCGGCATGACGTCGTCCGACCTGCTCGACACCGCGCTGGCGCTGCAGCTGGTCGAGGCGACCGACCTGCTCGTCGCCCGCTGCGACACCCTCGTCGCGGCGCTGCGCGACCTGGCGCTGGCGCACCGCGACACCGTGCGGGTGGGCCGCACCCACGGCATCCACGCCGAGCCGACCGTGTTCGGGCACCGCATCGCCGACCTGGCCTTCGCGATGGCCCGCTCGCGCGACCGGCTGGCGCGCGCCCGCGACGCCGTCGCCGTCTGCAAGATCAGCGGTGCGGTCGGGACGTACTCGAACATCGACCCGTCCGTCGAGCAGTCCGTCGCGGCGGCGCTGGGCCTGACGCCGGCGCCGGCGGCCACCCAGGTCGTGATGCGCGACGGCATCAGCGAGTGGGCGTCGGCGCTCGCCGTCATCGCCACCGTGTGCGAGGCGTTCGCGCTCGAGGTGCGGCACGGGCAGCGCACCGAGGTCCGCGAGCTGTGGGAGCCGTTCGGCAAGGGCCAGAAGGGCTCGTCGGCGATGCCGCACAAGAAGAACCCGATCGCCTCCGAGCGCATCGCCGGGTTGGCGCGGGTGGTGCGCGCGCAGGTGGTGCCGGTGATGGAGGGCATCCCGCTGTGGCACGAGCGCGACATCAGCCACTCCTCCACCGAGCGCATCGCGCTGCCGGACGCCGCCGTCGGCACCGACTACCTGCTGCACCTGACGACCCGGCTCGTCACCGGACTGGTCGTCGACGCCGACCGCATGCGGGCCAACCTGGAGTCCACCGGCGGGCTCGTCTACACCTCGACCGTGCTGCTCGAGCTCGTCGAGATGGGGCTGTCCCGGGAGGACGCGTACGCGCTCACCCAGTCGGCGGCCATGACGACCTGGGAGACCGGGCGGCCGTTCCGGGAGACGCTCGGCGCGGCCGCGGACGCCGCCGGACAGCGCATCGACGAGACGCGGCTGGACGAGGTGTGCCGGCCGGAGCGCTTCGTCGAGCGGTTGGGGCCGGTGTTCGACCGGGTGGCGCAGCTGCGCTGACGGCGGCCCGAGCCAGCGTGATCATGGTGCGTCGTGTGTCGCGCGCCCGCGGCGCGCCTGCACCGTGATCGCCCGGCCCGGCTCGCCCGCGCGTGATCATCGTGCGTCGTGGGCCGGCTCCCCACGGGCGCCTGCACCGTGATCGCCCGTGTCCCGCGCGCGCTGACCTGACGCGTCGGCACCCACAGCGCGTGCGCGAGACTCCCGGGCGTGCCCGATCTCCCGCTCCCGCTCGTCGCCCGGGGCAAGGTCCGTGAGCTGTACGCCGTCGGCGACGACCGGCTGCTGCTGGTGGCCAGCGACCGGCTGTCGGCGTACGACGTCGTCCTGCCGACGGCGATCCCGGACAAGGGTGCGGTGCTCACCGGCCTGTCGCTGTGGTGGTTCGAGCAGCTGGCCGACGTCGTGCCGCACCACCTCGTCACGGCGCGGGTGTCCGAGTACCCGGCCGAGCTGCAGCCGCACGCCGACGCGCTGCGCGGCCGGTCGATGCTCGTGCGTCGGCTGGCGATGGTGCCGGTCGAGTGCGTCGCGCGCGGCTACCTGACCGGGTCCGGACTGGCGGACTACCGCGCCACCGGCTCCGTCTGCGGCGTCCCACTGCCCGCCGGCCTCGAGGACGGCTCGCGGCTGCCCGAGCCGATCTTCACGCCGGCCACCAAGGCCGAGGTCGGGGAGCACGACGAGAACGTCTCGTTCGACGCCGTCGCCGAGGCCGTCGGCCGCGAGCTGGCGGAGGAGCTGCGTCGGGTGACCCTCGCCGTCTACGAGCGAGGCGCCGGGCTGGCCGCCGAGCGCGGCATCCTGCTCGCCGACACCAAGCTCGAGCTGGGCCACGACGCCGACGGCGTGCTGACGCTCGGCGACGAGGTGCTCACCCCGGACTCGTCGCGGTTCTGGCCGGCCGACGGCTGGTCGCCCGGCCGGGCGCAGCCGTCGTTCGACAAGCAGTACGTGCGGGACTGGCTGTCGTCGTCGGGCTGGGACAGGACAGCTCCCGGACCCGCGCTGCCGGACGACGTCGTCGAGCGGACCCGCGCGAAGTACGTCGAGGCCTACGAGCGGCTGACCGGCTCGTCGTTCGACGACTACCTCCGCACCGCCTGACCGCGCCGCCCCCCTACCCAGGGGCACGACTCTCCCCGCGATCTTCGTCTTGTGCACGCGCCCCCCGCGGCTCCCGCGTGCACAAGACGAAGATCGCGGACGGGGAGGGAG
>DATMJH010000062.1:0-7529 GCA_035554015.1 Mycobacteriales bacterium | reverse complement strand
GATCAAGGACATGTACGTCGTCGGCGGGTTCAACGCCTATCCGGCGGAGGTCGAGCAGGTGCTCGTCCGGCACGATGGAGTCTCGGAGGCCGCGGTGTTCGGCGTGCCCGACGACCGGCTCGGCGAGGTCGGCCGCGCGCTCGTCGTGCCGCGCGCCGGCGCGACCCTCGATCCCGGCGAGCTGATCGCCTTCTGCAAGGAGCGGCTGGCCGGTTTCAAGGTGCCCCGCTCGGTGGCGGTGGTGGACTCACTGCCGCGGAACGCCACGGGCAAGATCGACAAGAAGCTGCTGCGCGAGGAGGCACGGCGATGACCCCAGCCGAGACGGTGCGCGCGTTCCTGGCCGCCGCGGCGCAGCGCGACTACGACACCGCGCTGCCGCTGCTCGCCGAGGACGTCGAGTACCAGAACATGATGCTCCCGCCGGTGCACGGCCGGCAGGCCGTGCGGGAGACGCTCGAGGCGCTTCTCGGGATGTGCACCGGCGCCCAGTGGATCACCCACCGCGAGCTCGCCGACGGCGACACGGTGATGAACGAACGCACCGACCGGTTCGAGCTGCACGGCCGGTGGGTGGACCTGCCGGTCGCCGGCGTCTTCGTGGTGCGTGGCGGCGTCATCACCCTCTGGCGCGACTACTTCGACCTGCCCACGATCATGGGCGCGATGGAAGTGCCCCAGTAGGTCGCCACACGGCGCTGGACGGGCGACCCTCAAGGAGCGCCGGTCGAGCACGGCCGGGGCCGGTCGTGGCGGGCGCGCCCGGAGCGCCGCTTGCACGCGGGCCGCCGTGCTCGGTCCGGTCAGGACACCGCGATGACCGAAGGCCCGCTCTCCTCAGCGCTGCCCGAGTACGTCGCGGGATCTGCGCGACCAACGTGCTCGACGTCGTCCAGCACGCCGACGACTGACGCGCCCGGTCAGGGCTTGCCGAAGTCCTCCCGGACCTCGTCGGCGATGCCGAGCAGGTTGAGCTCGAAGGTCCAGCTCTGCTCGATGCGGTAGCTGGTGTGCACGTCCCACGGGTCGATCGCGTTGAGCGACTCCTTGGCCATCCGGATGACCCGCGGGTCCTTGGCGGCGATGGAGCGCGCGAGCGCGAGAGCGGCGTCGCGCAGCCGGTCGCGTGGAACCACCTGCAGCACCGACCCGAAGGCGTGCAGCTCCGCGGCCGTCGCCGTCGCCGACGTGTAGACCATGGCCCGCGCCTTGTGCAGCGGGACCATCCGGGACAAGTGCGTAGCGGCGCCGAGCGCGCCGCGATCGACCTCTGGCAGCCCGAAGGTGGCGTCGTCCGAGGCGATCACGACGTCGCTGTTGCCGGCGAGGCCGATGCCGCCGCCGAGGCAGAACCCGTGCACCGCGGTGACGACCGGCACCGCGCACTCGTACACGGCGCCGAACGCCGCGTGGCAGCCGCGGTTGGCGCCGACCAGCGCCGTCTTGCCCGGGTCGCGCTGGAACTCCTTGATGTCGACGCCGGCGTTGAAGCCGCGACCCTCCGCGCGGAGCACGACGACGCGCGTCGTCTCGTCGCGGCCGGCCGACGTGATCGCGTCCGCGAGGTCGAACCAGCCCTGCACCGGCAGGGCATTGACCGGGGGGTGGTCGACGACGACCTCGACCACGCCGTCGTCGTGCCGGGTCGTCTCGATCACCGGTCGCTCCTCACGGGTGCTGGCTGCTGACGGACACGACCTCGCCGGTCATGTAGGAGGAGTAGTCGCTGGCGAGGAAGACGATGACGTTCGCCACCTCCCACGGCTCGGCCGGGCGGCCGAACGCCTCCCTTGCGGCGAGCTCGGCGAGCAGCTCGTCGGTGGTCACCTTGGCCAGGAACGGGTGCATCGCCAGCGACGGGGAGACGGCGTTCACGCGGACGCCGTAGGGCGCCGCCTCGACACCGGCGGTGCGGGTGAGCGCCATGACGCCGGCCTTCGCAGCGGCGTAGTGCGCCTGGCCCTGCTGCGCCCGCCAGCCGACGACGCTGGCGTTGTTGACGATGACGCCGGACCCCTGGTCGCGCATGAGCCGCAGTGCCGCGCGGGTGCACCGGAAGGTGCCGGTGAGCGTCACGTCGAGCACCCGCGCCCACTGCTCGTCGGTCATCTCGACGAGGTCGGCGGTGCCGCCGAGACCCGCGTTGTTGACCACGACGTCGACCCGGCCGTGCTCGCGCACGACGGCGTCGAAGAGGGCCTGCACCTGCTCCTCGACGGTGACGTCGCACGGCACGGCCAGCGGGCGGGTGCCGGCGAGGTCGGTCAGCGCGTCGGCGGCCTCGGCCAGGCGGCGCTCGTGCCAGTCGGAGACGACGACGGTGGCGCCCTCCTCGACCGCGCGCCGCGCCGTCGCCGACCCGATGCCGGTGCCGGCGGCGGCGGTGACGACGACGACCTTGCCGGCCAGCAGCCCGTGGCCGGGCACGTACGGCGGGGGCTCAGGCACCGGGCTCACCGCCGTCAGGACGTCCGACCGGTCCGGCGCCGGCTGTGTGCCAGGACGCGGACGCAGGGGAGGCGAGGCGGGTGAGGACGGCGGTGGCCTCGCCGACGACGCGGCCGACCAGCTCGGCGCACGACGGCAGGTCGTCGATCAGGCCGACGACCTGGCCCGACGCCATGACGCCCAGGTCCGGGCGGCCGTCGACCATGGCCGACTTGAGCAGCACGGGGGTGTTGGCGGCCATCAGCACCTGCGTCCAGGACAGCTCGCTCGAGCGCTTCATCGCCAGGCCCTCGCGCACCATGTCGGGCAGCGGCGTGCCGCTGAGCCGGCGGTAGGCGAGCGCCGCCCGCACCGAGCGGGCCAGCGCCCTGGGTGGGCTGCCGCTCTCGAGCGCCTCGACCAGATCGGTGCGCAGCACCCGGTGCGGCACGCCGTCGACCTGCCGGCTGACGACGGTGCCGTCGACCCCGGCGGACAGGTACACCTGCTTGACGTCGTCGCTCACGGCGCTGTCGCTGGTGAGCAGGAACCGGGTGCCCATCGCGATGCCCTCGGCGCCGTACGCGAGCGCCGCCACCAGGCCCCGGCCGTCGAAGAACCCGCCCGCCGCGATCACCGGGATGTCGACGGCGTCGACGACCTGCGGCAGCAGCACCGTGGTCGGCACAGCGCCGGTGTGCCCGCCGCCCTCGCCCCCCTGCACGATGACGGCGTCGGCTCCCCACGCCGCCACCTTCTCGGCGTGACGGCGGGCGCCGATCGACGGGACGACGACCATCCCGGCGTCCTTGCATCGGGCGATGAGCTCCTGCTTCGGCGCGAGCGCGAACGACGCCACCCGCACGCCCTCGCGCGCCAGCAGGTCGATGCGCCGCGCGGCGTCCGGCGCGTCGGCGCGCAGGTTGACGCCGAACGGCTCGGTCGTGCGCGCCTTGGTCTCCGCGATGGCGCCTTGCAGCTCCTCGTACGACAAGGTCGCCGAGGCGAGGATGCCGAGCCCGCCGGCGTTCGCCGTCGCCGACGTCAGCCGCGGGCCGGAGACCCAGCCCATGCCGGTCTGCACGACCGGGTAGCGGACGCCGAACAACTCGGTCGCGCGGGTGCGCAGCGCGGGGTGCACCTGAGTCACGACGGCGGCACCTCCGTGTCGCGCAGGCTCCCGGGGTCGAGCACCTGGCGGATCAGGTGCAGCTCCTCGTCGGTCGGCAGCCGGGTCGTCTCGACGTCGTCGACGTGCAGCGGGAAGCCGGTCGCCGCCTGGACCTCGTCCACGGTGACGCCGGGGTGCACGGACACGACACGCATCGTGCCCCCCGGACCGCCGAGGTCGAGCACGGCCAAGTCGGTGACCACGCGCCGCAGGTCGTGGAACCGCCCGGCCTCGCCGGTCGCGCGGTCGGTGCCCACGCCGGCAACCATGTCCACCCGCTCGACGAACACGCGCGTCGAGTGCTTCGGCACCCAGTAGCTCGTGGCGTGGCAGACGGTGTTGCCCGGCGCACCACGGACCCCGAGCAGCTGGCGGGACGGCCGTTCGAACTCGCCGATGCAGCTGATGTTCTGGTTGCCGTGCCGGTCCACCTGGCTGGCGCCCATCATCACGTGCCGGCGGCCGGCCCACACGAGGTCGAAGATGCTGCGGAACGGCACGTGCGCCTCGACGACCGGTGGTGGCGGCGCGCCCAACGCCCACGGCCCGGCCACGAACGACGCCTCGCCGTCGGTGAGCAGCAGGTCGGGCTCGAAGGTCTCGCGGGCCAGCCGCGCGCCCAGCGACGGCACCAGCGACATCGGGCTCACCAGCACCTCGCCGTCGCCGCGGAACGCCTCGGCGCAGGCGACCGCGCACACCTCGGCGCGGGTCACGTCGCTCATGCCGCCACCCGGTCGCGCACGGCCGTCTGGTAGGCCGCCTCGTCACCGCTGAGGTAGGTCGCCTGGAAGCGCTCCCATGCCCTGGGGTCCTTCGCGGCCGTGGCGTACTCCTGCTGGAACGCCTCGTCGCGGTCGTAGTCGGGCACGCAGGAGGTGAAGTGCGCGCCGTTCGGTGCCTCGACGACGCCGTGCACCATCCACCGTGCGATGCGGCGACGGGCGAGGTCGGCCTCGCCGAGCTCCTCGGTGCTCACGACGCGCTCGCAGGAGACGTACGCCTTGTCGGCTGCCGCGCAGTAGAGGTCGTCGAAGTACAGGTCCGGCCCGAGATACGCCGCGTTGCCGCGGGCGTCGGCGCGGTTGAGGTGCACGAAGGCGGCGTCGAGGTGCAGCGCCGGCACCGCGAGCAGCTCCTCGCCGCCGTCGTACGGCGACCGCACGGTGCGCAGGTCCGGGTTCACCCGGGCGACGTCGGAGCCGAGCCCGGCGCGTGTCGGCAGGAAGGGCAGCCGCGACGCCGCGGCGTACAGGCCCCACTGCACCATGCCCTCGTCCCACTCCACGGCCTGCAGCGCACCGGCCGTGCGGGCGGCCTGGAAGTGGGGCTCGAGCGGGATGGAGTCGAGCGAGACGAACCCGTACACCAGCTTCCTCACCTTGCCGGCGGCGCAGAGCAGGCCCACGTCGGGCCCGCCGTACGACACGACGGTGAGATCGGTGACGTCGGAGCGCAGCAGCGCCCGCACCAGCGACATCGGCTTGCGCCGCGAGCCCCACCCGCCGATGCCGATCGTCATGCCCGAGCGCAGCTCGGCGACCACCTGCTCGTGCGTCATGCGCTTGTCAGGCACCGGGCACCTCCTGGTCGTGCGCTCGGGCGAAGGCCAGGCGTCGCAGCGCGCGCGGGTCGTGCAGCAGCGCCGTCGTCCAGGCGCGCTTGAAGTACAGGTGGGCGTCGTGCTCCCAGGTGAACCCGATGCCGCCGTGCAGCTGGATCATCTCGCCGGCGACAGCGGTGAACGCGTCGGCCGCCGTGGCGAGCGCCAGCGGGGCGGCGACCGGCAGGTCGGGTCCCAGCCGCGCGGCGTACCAGGCCGACGACCGCGCGGCCTCGACGAGCACGGTGAGGTCGGCGACCCGGTGGCGCAGCGCCTGGAAGGACCCGAGCGGGCGGCCGAACTGCTCGCGGGTCTTCAGGTGCGCCACGGTGAGCTCCAGGCAGCGCTGCGCCGCGCCGACGCACTCCGCGGCCAGCGCCGCGTGCAGCAGGTCGCGCGCGCGGCCGGCCTCCTCCGGCCCGCCCAGGCGTCGCGCGTCGCCGGCGACGACCACCCTGCCGAGCGGCCGCGTGGGGTCGAGCGGCTCCAGCGGGACGACCTGCGCCTGCTCGGCCAGCAGCAGCGCGTCACCGGTGACGACGAGCACCAGATCGGCGCCCGGCGCCCAGGGCACCGTGTCGAGGGTCGACGAGAGCGCCAGGGCCGCCGCGCTGCTGCCGTCGAGCAGCGGCCCGACGAGCTGGGGAGCGACGTCCTGCAGCACGACCGCGGCCACGGCGGTGGGCAGCAGCGGCGCGCGCAGCAGCGTGCGGCCGGCTTCCTCGAGCGCAACGGCCAGGTCCGCGAACGTCGCGCCGGTGCCGCCGTGCTCCTCGCGCACCGCCAGCGCGGGAATCCCCATCTCCGCGGTGAGCCGCTCCCACGGGGAGCCGCCCTCGCTGAGCTGGCCGCGCAAGGGTGCGTGCGCCTCGAGCAGGGCGCGGACGCTGCTGCGCAGCTCTCGCTGGTCGGCGGTGTCGCTCGGCACGCCGGTCATGCGCGGTCCCGCGGCAGGCCCCAGTGCCGCTCGGCGATGATGTTGCGCTGCACCTCGTTCGAGCCGCCGTAGATGGTGTCGGAGCGGGTGAACAGGAAGAGGTTCTGCAGCGGCGACAGGCCGCCGTGGACGACGACCGACGACGGGCCCTGCGCCACCATCGCGAGCTCGCCGAGCGAGCGGTGCCAGGTCGCCCAGAGCAGCTTCGACACCGACGCCTCGACGCCCGTGCTGGCCGCGGCATCGGACGAGAGGGTGCGCACCGCGGTGTGCCGCAGCACCTGCAGCCCGGCCCAGGCCTCGACGACGCGGTCCTGCAGCGCGACGTCGTCCGCCAGGCCACTGGCCCGGGCCGCCTCGATGACGTCCTCGAGCTCGCGGGCGAAGCCCACCTGCTGGCCCAGCGTGGAGACGCCGCGCTCGAACGCGAGCGTGCCCATCGCCACGCGCCAGCCCTCGCCGGGCTCGCCGACGACGTTGTCGGCCGCCGTGACGGCGTCGTCGAAGAACACCTCGTTGAACTCGCTCGTGCCGGTCAGCTGCACGATCGGCCGCACCTCGACGCCGTCCTGGTGCATCGGCACCAGGAGGTACGACAGGCCCTTGTGGCGCTGCGACTCCGGGTCGGTGCGGGCGAGCACGAAGCACCAGTCGGCGAGGTGCGCGAGCGACGTCCAGACCTTCTGCCCGGTGACGTGCCAGCCGTTCTCGCGACGTTCGGCGCGGGTCCGCACGGCGGCGAGGTCGGAGCCGGCGCCCGGCTCCGAGTACCCCTGGCACCACAGGTCGGTGCCGGCGAGGATGCCCGGCAGGAAGCGGTCCTTCTGCTCCTGCGTGCCGAACGCGATGATCGTGGGGCCGGCGAGCTGCTCGCCCAGATGGTTGATGCGCGCGGGCCCACCCGCGCGCGCGTACTCCTCGTGGAAGACGACCTGCTCCTCCAGTGACGCGCCCCGTCCGCCCACCTCGCGCGGCCAGCCGAGGCCGATCCACCCGCCGCTCGCGAGCTCCCTCTCCCACTCGCGCCGCAGGTCGGTGTGCTCGTGCTCGCGACCGGGGCCGCCGCTGCCGACGAGCGGCTCGAACCGCCCGGTCAGGTGCTCCGCCAGCCAGGTCCGTACCTCGGCGCGGAAGCGCTCGAGCGTCATGCGCCGTACACCGGCGCCGGTGGCGGCGCCTTCTCCAGCAGCCGGCGCACGGCCGGTCCGACCTCCTCCGGCCGCCACCGGTCGCCCTTGTCCTCGCGCGGTCCGTGCTGCCAGCCGTCGGCCGGGCTGATGACGCCGGCCTCGACCTCGAACACCCGGCCGGTCACGTCGCCGCTGTCCGCGCTCGCGAGCCACACGACGAGCGGGGACACGTTTGCCGGGTCCATGGCGTCGAACCCGCTC
>DATMJH010000061.1:0-6847 GCA_035554015.1 Mycobacteriales bacterium | reverse complement strand
GTCGTTCGTGCCCAAGGTGCGGATCGAGGTGCTCGTCGACGACGCCGACGCCGCCGATCTCGTAGCCCGACTCGGCGTGGACGGTCTCGTCGACACCGGTGAGCTCCTGCTCCTCGGTGATGCGGAACCCGATGGTCTTGTCGACCAGCGTGCCGAGCAGGTAGGAGACCACGAACGAGTAGGCCATCACCGCGAGCACCGCCACGGTCTGGATGCCGAGCTGCTCGAGGCCGCCACCGTAGAACAGGCCGTCGACGCCGCCCTCGCCCTGCACCGCGGCGCTGGCCAGCAGGCCGATGATCAGCGAGCCGACGATGCCGCCGACGAGGTGGATGCCGACGACGTCGAGCGAGTCGTCGTACCCGAGCCGGTACTTGAAGCTCACCGCGAACGCGCAGGCGCCACCAGCGACGAGACCGACGACGATCGCGCCGACCGGGCTGACGACGTTGCACGCCGGGGTGATGGCCACGAGCCCGGCGATGGCGCCCGACGCGGCGCCGAGGGTCGTCGCGTGCCCGTCGCGCAGCTTCTCGACACCGAGCCACGCGATGATGGCGGCGCCGGTGGCGACAGTGGTGTTGAACAGCACCGTCGCCGCCACACCGTCGGCCGCGACCTCCGAGCCGACGTTGAAGCCGTACCAGCCGAACCAGAGCAGGCCGGCACCCAGCAGCACGAGCGGCAGGTTGTGCGGCTTCATCGCCTCGCGGGGGAAGCCGCGCCGCTTGCCGAGCACGAAGGTGAGCGCGAGCGCCGCGGCACCGGCGTTGATGTGCACCGCCGTGCCACCGGCGAAGTCGAGCGCGCCGAGCCGCGCGGCGATCCAGCCCTCCTCGAGGCTGAAGACCCAGTGGCACACCGGGAAGTAGACGAGCGAGACCCAGAGGACGACGAAGAGCACCCAGCCGCCGAACTTCGCGCGGTCGGCGATGGCACCGCTGATGAGCGCCGGCGTCAGGATGGCGAACATCAGCTGGAAGCTGGCGAACACCAGCACCGGGATGCCGCTGCCGTCGTCGGCGGTGAAGGCACCGATCGTGCCCTCCATGCCGAGGAAGTCGAAGCCACCGACCACGCCGTTGCCGATCGTCGGCCCGAACGCCATCGTGTAGCCGTAGAGCGTCCAGAGCACCGGCACGACGGCCAGGCACGCGAAGCTCATCATCATCATGTTCAGGACGCTCTTCGAGCGGGTCATACCGCCGTAGAACATCGCGAGCCCGGGCGTCATGAGGAGCACGAGCGCCGCCGCGAGGATCATGAACGCGGTGTTGCCCGTGTCGAACTCAGGTGTCTCGGCGGCCTGGGCGAGGACCGTCAGCGAGCCCGTGTCGAGTGCTGGCACGAGTGGACGTCTCCTGGAAGCAGAGCCGGGCGGGTCCCGGCGACTGCACGCAGCGTGGACACGGGCGGTTCCTCAGCCGTGTCCCGTCTGTTTCGTGCCCGTGAACAGTGCTGCCCCCGCGTTGCAGCCGTGTGTCGTGAGCGGGCAGCCTGGCGGGATGAGCAGGTGGCTGGAGGAGACGGGCGGCTCCCGTGGACCGTCGTACGAGCGGCACTTCCAGCGGCTCGCGGCGTCCGGTGTCGACGTGCACGGCGAGGCGGCGTTCGTCGTCTCGCTCGTCGCACCGGGGGCGCGAGTGCTCGACGCCGGCTGCGGCACGGGGCGGGTCGCGCGAGACCTGGCGCGTCGCGGGTTCCACGTCGTCGGCGTCGACAACGACGCCTCGATGCTCGACGTCGCCCGCCGGGAGGCGCCGGGCCTGCGGTGGCTCCACGCCGACCTCGCGGCGCTCGACCTCGCCGAGCGCTTCGACGCCGTCGTGATGGCCGGCAACGTGGTGGTGTACCTCGCAGCGGGCACCGAGGGCGACGTCGTCCGGCGGTGCGCCGACCACCTCGTCGACGGCGGCCTGCTCGTCTGCGGGTGGCGCACCGACCGGCTGGCGCGGTCGGCGTACGAGGCCCTCACCACGGCGGCCGGTCTCGAGCCGGTCGCCCGGTACGCCACGTGGGACGGCGACCCCTGGCGCGACGACGCCGACTGGTGCGTGGCGGTCGACCGCCGGTGACTCAGCCGACCGGCGTCGGGACGTGCCGGCGGGTGCCGTGGTCCTTGAGGTGCTCCGGCGTCAGGGCGGTGACCTCGGCCGGTGCGGGCGCCTCGACCCCCTCGAGGTCGAGCGCGGCGGCGGTGTAGTACGCCGACAGGAGGGTGTTCACCAGGCCCTGCTCGAAGAACTCGCGACCGCCGGCGACGCGGTCGGCCGCGGGTGGCCGTCCAGCTCGGTCGGCTAGATCGCGGCCTCGTCCCCGAGCAGCGCGTCGGCGAACGCCTCGGCCTCGAACGGCGCCAGGTCGTCGGGGCCCTCGCCGAGCCCGATGAGCTTGACCGGGATCCCGAGCTCGCGCTGCACGGCCACGACGATGCCGCCCTTGGCGGTGCCGTCCAGCTTGGTGAGCACGATGCCGGTGACGTCCACCGCCTCGGTGAACACCCGGGCCTGCACGACGCCGTTCTGGCCGGTGGTCGCGTCGAGCACGAGCAGCGTCTCGTCGACCGGGCCGTGCTTCTCGACGACGCGCTTGACCTTGCCGAGCTCGTCCATGAGGCCGGTCTTGGTGTGCAGGCGCCCGGCGGTGTCGACGAGCACGGTGTCGACCTTGGCGTCCTTGCCGCGCTTGACGGCGTCGAAGGCCACGGAGGCAGGGTCACCTCCCTCCGGTCCGCGCACGACCTCGCCGCCGACCAGCTGCAGACCTGGGGCGAGCGGGTCGGCGTCGCGCCCGATCGCGGTGACGAGCTCCTCGCGCAGGATCGGCCGCAGCTCGGACACGGTACGGACCCCGTCGACGCGCACCCTGGTGCGCAGTCGCTCGACCAGCTCCTGCGTCGCGGCGACCCCCATGTCGGCCGACAGCAGGGTGTCCTCGACCTCCTCCCAGGTGTCCTCGTCGAGGGTGTCGCGGGTGAGCAGTGCGAACAGCCCACGGCCGAGCGTGGTCTGGCTGCGGGCGAGGCGGCCGCGCAGCCGCTGCAGGCGGCCGGCGGTCGGTGCCGGCGTCTCGAGCTGCGGCGGGGTCGGCGCGGCCGGCCCGGCCTCCTGCACGGTCGGCAGCGGCGAGTCCGGCAGGGTGACGGTCTCGACCGTGCGCGTGGGGGTGTCGCGCGGGACCTCGGCGTCGTCGCCCGTGCCCGGTCGGTAGTCCACGCCGGGGCGGGGAGGGGGCAGCCGCTTGGCGCCACGGCCGCGCACCAGCGCGACGGTGGCGACGACGGTGACCAGCAGGACGGCGACCAGCAGGCCGATCAGCTCGAGCACGGCGACAGTCCTACCAGCCGCGGTGCCGCCCGAACCGCTCGGGAGAGGTGCTCGTCAGTACGTCCGGAACCCGGCGCGGGCCAGCTCGAAGCCGTGCCCGCCGTCGGCCGTCGCGCATGCCATGCCGCTGCGGCGGCTGGTGCACGTGAAGATCCCGTTGGTGATCTGCTCGCCGTACGCGAGCACCGGCCCCGGCGCCGTAAGCGGGGACTCCGGGTCGTCGCGCACGAACCCCGTGTCGCCGTGGCAGGCGAACCGGGCCGGCCCCGTCTGGTCGAGCTCGATCATCGTGCCGTGGTCGAGCTCGCAGTCGGCCGGCCTCGGCGGCGGCTGGTAGTCGTGCTCCGCGATCTCGCAGACGGCGCCCGTGCCGCTGAGGAAGCACGAGATGTTGCCGCTGGGCGAGCTGAACCGCACGCTCGACCCGGGGGCGACCGTGGTGACCGCCGCTGCGGGGAGCTCCTCGCCCCCCGGGGCGGCCGTCGGCGCGGCGCCGTCGGCGCTCGGGCTCGGGGAGGCGCCCGCGGACGCGCTCGGCGGGGTGCTGTCACGGGGCGCCGCAGGCGGGGCGTCGAGCCGCTCCTGACCTCCGGACAGGGCCGCCATCCCGACGGCGACGACGGCGAGGACCGCGAGCGCGCCGCCCCCGGCGGCGGCCTGGCGACGGCGGCGCAGCCGCACTCCCCGGCGTCGCACGTCCGCCGGCGCGGGAAGCGCGGTCGGGACGCGGTCGACCTCGTGCAGCAGATGGGACAGACGGTCACGCACCGGGGCCTCCGAGAGACGGCGACTGCTCGCGCAGGAGCAGGGCGAGCGCGGCGCGGCCACGCGCCAGGCGGGTCTTGACGGTGCCGGTCGGCACGCCGGTCTCGGCGGCGACCTGCTCGACCGACAGGTCGACGAGGTGGTGCAGGACGACCGCGACCCGCTGCACCTCCGGCAGCCGCCGCAGCGCCGCGACGAGCGCGACGGCATCGGGGCTGGCGCCGGGCAGGTCGTCGGGCGCGCCGTGCCGGCGCCAGGCCACCAAGGAGTTGCGGTGGCGCCGCCACCGGCTCACCGCCAGCCGGACGGCCACCGAGCGGACCCACGCCTCGGGCGCGTCGTAACCGGAGACGGTCGACCAGCGCGCGTAGGCGCGGGCGAACGCCTCCTGGACGACGTCCGCGGCCTCCTGCCTGTCCCGGACGAGCGGCAGCAGCTGGCGCACCAGACGCGGTGCGCCGACCCGGTACAGCGCGTCGAAGTCGTCGTCCGGCGCGCTCATGCCGGGGCTCCTCGTCGGGTGTCCGCGCCGGTCACACGCCTGAGCGCCGGTCCTGGTTTCAGGCCGGCTCGCGCTCACGCAGCCGCTGGCTCACCACGGTCGAGACGCCGTCCCCGCGCATGGTGACGCCGTAGAGCGCGTCGCCGATCTCCATCGTCCGCTTCTGGTGCGTGATGACGATGAGCTGGCTGCTGTCGCGCAGCTGCTGCATGAGCTCGAGCAGCCGGCCGAGGTTGCGGTCGTCGAGCGCGGCCTCCACCTCGTCCATGACGTAGAACGGCGAGGGGCGCGCGCGGAAGATCGCCACGAGCAGCGCGATCGCCGTCAGCGACCGCTCACCGCCCGACAGCAGCGACAGCCGCGAGACCTTCTTGCCGGCCGGTCGCGCGAGCACCTCGATGCCGGTGGTCAGCGGGTCCGCCGGGTCGGTGAGCACGAGCCTGCCCTCGCCCCCCGGGAACAGCGTCGCGAACACGTGCACGAACTCGCGCGCGGTGTCCTCGAACGCGTCGGTGAAGGTCTGCGAGATGCGGGCGTCGACGTCGGCGACGACGGTGAGCAGGTCGCGGCGGGTGGCCTTGAGGTCCTCGAGCTGGGTGGCCAGGAACGCCGACCGCTCCTCGAGCGCGGCGTACTCCTCGAGCGCGAGGGGGTTGACCCTGCCGAGCAGGGCCAGCGCGCGCTCGGCGGTCGCCGCGCGCTTCTCCTGCACGGTGCGGTCGTACGGCACCGGCTCCGCGGGCTCGCCGTGCTCGTCGGAGGATTCGTCGACGACCGGCACCGGGACGTCGGGGCCGTAGTCGGCGAGCAGCGTCTCGAGCGGCACCGACCACTCCTCGACGGCGCGCGCCTCGAGCGCCTCGATGCGGGCCCGCTGCTCGGTGCGGGCGAGCTCGTCGCGGTGCACGACGTCGGTGAGCCGGTCGAGCTCGGCGGCCAGCTCGCGGGTGCGGGCGCGCAGGGCCAGCAGCTCGCCCTCCGTCACGGTGCGCGCCGCCTGCGCCGCCTCGCGCTCCTGCGCCGCCGCCTGCAGCGATGCGGTGGTCGCCGCGACGGCGCCGGTCGCGACGCGCGCCACCGCGGCCGCCACGACGGCACCGCGGGCGCGGGCGGCGCGCGCCTCCTGCAACCGCGCACGCGCGGCGCGCTCCTGCTGCGCCGCGCGCTCCAGCGACTCGGCACGGCCGGTGAGGGCGCGGGCGCGCTCCTCGCCGGTGCGCACCGCCAGCCGCGCCTCGACCTCGGCCGCGCGCGCCGCGGTGGCCTCGGCGGCCAGCCGGTCCCGCAGCTCGGTGCTCGGCTCCTCGTCGGCCGGCGCCTGCTCCGCCAGCGCCAGCCGCTCCTCGAGCTCGGCGAGCCCGGAGACGTCGCGGTCCCGGGCCTCCTCGGCGCGCACCCGGGCCTGCTCGAGGCGACCGGCCTCGGCCTCGGCGGCGCGGGCGGCGGAGGCGAGCAGGCCCAGCTGCTCCGACAGCGCCGCCATCCGGGCGTCGGAGGCGTGCAGCTGATCGAGCGCGGCCTGCACGCCGGCCTGCGCCTGCTCCACGTCGGCCCGCGCAGCCTGCACCTCGAACCGCAGCCGCTCCTGGCGCTGCTGCGCCTCGTCGTGCCGGGCGGCGGCCTCGTCGACCGCGGCCTGCACCTCGAGCAGGCTCGGGGCGGTGGCCGAGCCGCCGACGGCCCAGTGCGCGCCGAGCAGGTCGCCGTCGCCGGTCACGGCCCGCACGTCGGGGAACCGCTCGACCAGCGCGCGGGCCTCGTCCAGCGAGCCGACGACCGCGACGCGGCGCAGCGCACGGGTCAGCGCCGGCCGCAGCGCGTCCGGCGCTTCCACCAGGTCGATCGCCCAGCGGGCTGCGTCGGGCAGCTCGGGCCAGCTGCCGTCGTCGTCGTAGCCGCCTCCGCCGACGAGCAGCCCGGCCCGCCCGGCGTCGTCGTCCTTGAGCCGGCCGAGCGCCGCGGCGGCATCGGCCGGCGACGCCACGGCGACGGCGTCCGCCACCGCACCCAGCGCCGCCGCGACCGCGGCCTCGTGGCCCGGCTGCACCTGCACCAGCGCGGCGACCGAGCCGAGCACGCCGGGCAGGTCCGCGCCCAGCAGCGCCCCGGAGCCGTCCTTGCGGGCCAGCGAGAGCGCGAGCGCATCGCGCCGGGCCGCCCAGGTGCTGCGCTCACGCTCGGCCTCGCGCTCGTCGGCCTGCAGCGCCGCCAGCCGGTCCTGTGCCTGCGCCAGCTGCGCGGCGGCCGACTCGTG
>DATMJH010000060.1:0-3779 GCA_035554015.1 Mycobacteriales bacterium | reverse complement strand
CGTCCACCCGGTCCCCTCGCCAGGTCGGCACGATCGCCGCGCTCTCACCGGCCCACTCGAGCATCAGCAGGGTCGCGTCGTCCTGCAGCGTGCCGTTCTGGTGCTCGAGCACCGCCAGGACGAGCCGGCGCAGCGTCTCGGGCGAGGACTGCCGGCGCGACTCGGCGCGGGTGAGCAGGTCGACGAGCCGATCGGCCCCGAAGAACGCGCCGTCGGGGCTGCGGGCCTCGACGACGCCGTCGCTGAACATCAGCACCCGGTCGCCGGGCTGCAGCGAGGCCTGCACCACGACGTCGTCGCGGCTGCCGAACCCCAGCGGCAGCCCAGGGTCGGTGTCGAGCTCGCCGAGGGCCTTGCCGTCGCGCACGAGCAGCGGCGCCGGGTGCGCCGCGGACAGCAGCCGGATCGTGCCCTCGACGAGGTCCAGCTCGGCCAGGACGGCGGTCACGAAGCTCTCGTCGCCGAACTGCGCCGCCAGCTCGCGGTCCATCACCTCGGCGGTCTCGACGAGCGTGCGGCCGGCACGGCGGCAGTTGCGGTAGACGGCGAGCGCGACGCCGGCCATCAGCGTCGCGCCGAGCCCGTGCCCCATGGCGTCGAACACCGCCAGCCGCAGGACGTCACCGTCGATGCTGTAGTCGAACGCGTCACCGCCGACCTCGTGCCACGGCTCGAGCTGCGCGGCCACCACGAACCGCTCGGTGCCGAACGTCATCGGCGGCAGCTGGCGCCACAGCAGCTCGGCGGGCACGCCCATCGGCAGGGCGCGCCGGGCGCGCTCGAAGGTGTCGGTGTACTGGCCCTTGCTCACCACCAGCTCGGCGACCAGCGCGGCCAGCGGCGCGAGCTCGTCGACGGCGTCGTCGCCGGGGGCGACCGCCACCTCCAGCACGCCGAGGCGCTCGGTGCCGTCCAGCAGCGGCAGCCACAGCCTCGCGCCGTCGGCGCTGACCATGACCTCGGTGTCGCGGTAGGCGCGTCCGGCGACGGTCCCGTCGACGGTCATCGGTGACGGCGCCGGGTCGACATCCGGCGGCCCGAGGGCGACGAGCGACCGCTGGTCGCGGGTCACGAGGTGGACACGGCAGCCCAGCCTCCCCGCCATCCGGACGGCCTGGTCCGCGGCGGCCGGCAGGTCGCCGGGAGGCATGAGGTGCGACGTGCGCAGCAGCCACGCGACCGCGCGCGCGACCCGGTCCTCAACAGGCACCCGCCGCTCCCGTCGTCGCGCCCAGCGCGTGCCGGGTCAGGCCAGAGTAGGGCGCGGGCAGCGGGCACCTCCGGCCACGGCGCGGACGACGTCAGCCGGACAGTGGTGCCGGCGAGGTGCTTGGCACCTCGGGACGGACGTCCAGCTCGATGACCCGCCGGGCACTGCGGACCGCGCGGCGCAGCGCGCTGACCAGATCCCGGTACGTCGACCCTCTGTGCACGCACACGTCCGCCAGCGGAGCGGCCGGCGCGGACGTCCACAGCGCCGTCAGCACATCGGGGTGGGCCTCCCTGACACGGGGCAGCGCCGCCGAGCCGGCCACGTCAGGCAGGTGGTCGCTGATCAGCACCAGGTCGACACCGCCTGCGGCCAGGGCGGCCAGGCCCTGCTCCGCACTGCCGGCGCAGCCGGCGACGGCGAAGTCCGGCTCGTCGGCGAGAAGCTCGGCGACGATCTCCCGCAGCGCGACGTTGGCGTCGACCAGCAGCACACGGGTGCGTGCTGACGACGCCATGCCCGGCGGTTACCCCGTGGCAGCCGTGGTCACCCCCGGCTCACCCGGAGGGAGCAGCCGTGCCCCGCCGTCGTCACCCGGCCGCGCGAGCAAGCCGCTTCCCACCGTGACCGGCTGACGGCATCCGGGTGATCCCGGCAGACGACCCTTGTCGGGCGCGGAACAGCTCGTAGGCTCAGCCGGTCCCGATCGCAGAGGAGCCGCAGCACCATGATCTACGCACGACCGCTGCAGGTGGACGTCGAGCCCGGCGCCCCGGTGGTCGTGCGGCCGCACGGCGACGTCGACGCCAACTGCGCCGACGCGCTGCGCGAGACGCTGCTGGCGCAGGTCCGGGCCAGCGACGTCGCGCTCGACCTGAGCGCCGTCGGCTTCATCGACTCCCCCGGCGTGTCCGTCCTGGTCACCGCGCACCGGACGGCGTGCGCGGCCGGCCACCGCTTCGCGATCCGCGGCGCGGACGGCGTCGTCCTGAAGGTCCTGCACGCGATGGGCCTCGAGCAGGTCCTGCCGCTCGAGCGCTGACCCCGCCCCGCCGACGGGAGGGCTCCCGACGGCTGCCGGGCGGGAGAAACCCGTCGGGAGGGCTCCCGTCGCGCCGGCGGCCGCCCCACGACGGGAGGGCTCCCGACGGTTGCGGGGCGGGAGAAACCCGTCGGGAGGGCTCCCGTCGAGGGTCAGTCGATCCGGGAGCCGTGCATCGCCCGGCGCGCCCTGTCCAGCGTCCGCTCGGCCTCCTCCAGGGCGTCCAGCGCGTGCTGCTGCTCCGGCGTCAGCGGGCTGTCGTCACCGGGCTCGCGGACGTCGAACACCAGCGCCCGCGCCCGCGCATACGCCTGCTCGGTCCGCCAGAAGGCGTGCCGCACCCGCCGCAGCTCGGGGTTGCCCTCGAGCGCGGCGAGGTCGATGCCGACGTCCGGCGGCTCGTCCACGCAGTCCCCCTGGTCGCAGTGGTCACAGGTGTCCCACCTGACGGGCCGCGTGTCAACGCTCCTCGATGGTCGGCACGCCGCTGGCCAGCACGCCGTCCATGTCGGCGGCGGTCGACGGCCGGGCCACCGCGAAGCCCTGCGCGAGCACCCCGCCCAGCTGGCGGAGCACCGCCAGCTCCTCCGTGCGGTCCACACCCTCGACGACGACGCCGACGTCCAGCTCGCGCCCGACCCCCTTGAGCGCCCGCAGCAGCCGCTCCTGCCCGGCGTCGTCACCGGGCTCGCCGCGGTTCACCTTCACCGCCGCCAGCGACAGCCGGTGCAGCATCGCGAGTCCCGGCTCGTGCAGGTGCGACAGCGACAGCGGCGTGCCCTGCTCCGACAGCGTCCGGCTGGCCCGTTCCACCAGACCCGGGTCCTGCAGCACGTCGTCCGCGGAGACCTCCAGCACCAGCTGGCCGGCCCGCAGCCCGTAGCGCTGGCGCAGCGCACCGAGCTCGGCGTGCAGCGCGACGTCCTCGAGCTGGTCGGGCTCGATGTTCACCGCCACCGTCAGCCGGTCGTGCCCCAGCGCCTTGCCCCAGCGCCGCAGCTGCGTGCAGGCGTCCTCGGCCACCAGCAGCGTCAGCCGGCCCAGCAGCCCGAGCTCGCGCGCGACCCCCACGAACACCGGCGGCGCGATGTGCACGCCGTCGTGCCGCCAGCGGGCCAGCGCCTCCAGCCCCTCGACGGCGCCGGTCGCCGGGTCGACGAGCGGCTGGTAGACCACGCCGATGGCGCCGCTCTCGAGCGCGCCGGGCAGCGCCTCACGCAGGCTCAGCGACAGCCGCGGCGCCGGCGGCATCACGAGGTGCTCGCGACCACGGGCGCGGGTGCGCTTGCGCTCGAACATGTGCTCGTCGGCCCGCCGCAGCAGGTCGGCCGCCGCCGGCGTCGGGTCACCGGCGCCCACCGACGCCGTGCCGATGCTCATCGAGACGTCCAGTTCGCGGCCGCCGACGACCAGCGGCTCGGCCATCAGCGACTGCACCCGGCCGACGACGACGAGCGCGTCGGCGTCGTCCTCGAGCAGCACGGCGAACTCGTCGCCGGACAGCCGGGCGACCGTGTCGGACGGCCG
>DATMJH010000059.1:0-3806 GCA_035554015.1 Mycobacteriales bacterium | reverse complement strand
GTCCTGAGCACCGAGGCCGGCGAGCGGGTCGTGCCGCTCGAGGCGCAGGTGACCGTCCTCGGCCGCGGCGCCGAGGCCGACGTGCGGCTGTCCGACACCGGCGTCTCGCGGATCCATGCCGAGGTGCGACTGGAGGCGACGGTCGCCACGCTCGTCGACCGGGGATCGACCAACGGCACCTCGGTGAACGGGCGCAAGGTGAGCAGCGCCGTGCTCTCCGACGGCGATGTCATCGAGATGGGTGCCTCGTCACTGGTGTTCCGGTCGCCCGACGGGGAGCGTTGAGTGGGCAGCGCTCTCATCGTCGCCGCGGTCAAGATCGGTCTGCTGGTGCTGCTGTGGCTGTTCGTCGTGCTCGCCTTCCGGGCGCTGCGCAACGACCTGTCCGGCGCCACGGTGGTGCGGCCGCCCGCGACCCCCGGCGCCGCCCGCGTCGCCGCCCGTGGCGACAGCCGGTCCGACGGCCGCGCGGCCAAGGGGTCGAAGAGCGCGGCCCGCAAGCTGGTCGTCACCGAGGGCGCGCTCGCCGGTACGAGCATCCGGCTCGGCGACAGCCCCGTGACCCTCGGCCGCGCCGACGACTCCACGCTGGTGCTCACCGACGACTACGCCAGCACCCGGCACGCCCGCCTCAGCCCCGACGGCGGCGCCTGGGTGCTCGAGGACCTCGGCTCGACCAACGGCACCTACCTGGGCGCCGCGAAGGTCACCCGGCCCACGCCCGTCCCCCTCGGCCAGCAGATCCGGATCGGCAAGACCGTCCTCGAGCTGCGCAAGTGAGCCGCGTGCCATGACCGGGCTCCGCTTCGCCGCGCTGTCGCACGTCGGCCTGCTGCGCGACGGCAACGAGGACAGCGCCTACGCCGGCCCTCGGGTGCTGGCCGTCGCCGACGGCATGGGCGGGCACGCCGCCGGAGAGGTCGCCAGCGCGGTCGCCATCGCCTCGATCGCCGCGCTCGACGACGACGACCCCGGCTCGGACCTGCTCGACGCGCTCCGCGAGTCGGCGATGTCCGCGAACGAGCACCTGCGCGACATGGTCGCCGGCGACCCCGGCCTCGACGGCATGGGCACGACGCTCACCGCGCTGCTGTTCGCCGGCAGCCGGATCGGCGTCCTGCACATCGGCGACTCCCGCTGCTACCTGCTCCGCGACGGCGAGCTCAGCCAGATCTCGCACGACCACACGCTGGTGCAGACGCTCGTCGACGACGGCCGCATCAGCGAGGAGGAGGCGAGCACACACCCGCAGCGCTCGCTCATCACCCGCGCGCTCGACGGCCGCGACAGCATCGAGCTCGACCTGTCGGTGCGCGAGGCCCGGCCCGGCGACCGGTACCTGCTGTGCACCGACGGCCTGACCGGCCCGGTCGGCCGGCGCGAGACGCTCCTCGAGGCGCTGCAGATCGAGGACCCGCAGGAGGCCTGCGACCGGCTCGTCCAGCTCGCGCTGCGCGGCGGCGGGCCCGACAACATCACGGTCGTCGTGGCCGACGTCGTCGACGGCGACGGCGCCACGGCGGCACCGGTCATCGGCGGCGCGGCAGCCGATGCACCGCAGGCCGCCCCGGACGGGGCGGGAGAGAGCGCGGCAGCGCGGGCCCGCGCCGCGCGTCCGGCTCCCGAGCCGGTCGACGACGCGGACGCGGCACCGCAGCCTGCCCCGGCTGCGCGGACCGGCCGCCCGCGACGGCGCGGCCGGTGGGTGCTGGCCGGCCTGCTCGTGCTCGCCCTGCTCGCCGCCGCGGCGCTCGGCGGCTGGGCGTACCTGCGCTCGCAGTACTACGTCGGCGTCGACGACGACGTGGTAGCGGTGTTCCGCGGCCTCGACGGCACACTCGCCGGCCTCGACCTGCACTCCCTCGAGCAGCGCACCGACCTGCCGCTCGACCGCCTCAACGAGGTCAACCGCACCCGCGTCGAGGGCGGCATCGTCGCCGAGGACCGCGCCGAGGCCGAGGCGATCGTCGAGCGGCTCGAGGCCAGCGCCCTGCCGGAGTGCGAGCCGACGCCCAGCCCGACGTGCGTCCCGGCGGGGTCGCCGTGACGGCCCCCGCCGCCGGGCCTGCCGCCGATGTGGCCCCGGCCTACGTCCCGCCCCGCCGCGGCACCGAGCTGGCGCTGCTGCTGTTCGCCATCGCCATCGCCGTCGTCGCGTACGCCGCCGTCGGCTACGGGGTCGACGGCGCGCTGCCGGCCGGCACCCTCGGCTACGGCGCCGGCCTGCTCGCGCTGTTCCTCGCCGCGCACGCCGCCGTCCGGTTCACCGCGCCGCACGCCGACCCGCTGATCCTGCCGTGCGTGGCGCTGCTCAACGGGCTGGGCCTGGTCGTCATCCGGCGCCTCGACTTCGCCGACGCCGAGCGCGCAGCGGCCGCCGGGGAGGCCGCGCCGCGGGCCGACGCCCCCCTGCAGCTGATCTGGACCGCGATCGGCGTCGTCGCGTTCGTCGCGGTGCTCGCGGTGGTCCGCGACCACACCCGGCTGCGCCGCTACACCTACACGGCCGCGGCGGCCGGCCTCGTCGCGCTGCTGCTGCCGGCGCTGCCGCTGCTCGGGCGGGAGATCAACGGGGCGCGGATCTGGATCCGGCTCGGCCCGATGACCGTGCAGCCGAGCGAGGTCGCCAAGCTGCTGCTCATCGTCTTCTTCGCCGGCTACTTCGTCTCCAAGCGCGACGCCCTGTCGCTCGCCAGCCGGCGCGTCATGGGCCTGGACCTGCCGCGGGCGCGTGACCTCGGGCCGGTGCTGCTGGCGTGGGCGGCGTCGCTGGCGGTGCTCGTACGCGGCCGCGACCTGGGCACCTCGCTGCTGTTCTTCGGGATCTTCGTCGTGATGCTCTACATCGCGACCGAGCGCACGTCGTGGCTGCTCATCGGCCTCGGCCTGTTCGCCGGCGGCGCGCTGGCCGCCTACTCCCTGTTCGGGCACGTGCAGCGCCGGGTCGACACCTGGCTGGACCCGTTCGGCGACTACGACGGCGCCGGCTACCAGCTCGTCCAGGGCCTGTTCGGCATGGGCACCGGTGGTCTGACCGGCACCGGCCTCGGGGAGGGCAGACCGGGGACGACCCCGTTCGCCAAGACCGACTTCGTGCTGGCGGCGGTCGGCGAGGAGCTCGGGCTGGTCGGCGTCATGGCCGTGCTCCTGCTGTTCCTGCTCGTCGTCGAGCGCGGGCTGCGCACGGCGCTGTCGGTGCGCGACTCGTTCGGCAAGCTGCTGGCGGCCGGCCTGGCCTTCTCGCTCGCGCTGCAGGTGTTCGTCATCGTCGGCGGGGTCACCCGGCTCATCCCGCTCACCGGGGTCACGCTGCCGTGGCTGTCGTACGGCGGGTCGAGCATCGTGGCGAACTGGGCGCTCATCGCGCTCCTGCTGCGGGTCAGCGACGCCGCCCGCCGCCCGGCACCGGCACCGGTGACGCCGGACAAGGTGCGCTCGGCGATCGAGGAGGCCCAGACCCAGGTGGTGCGGCGCCCGTGAACCGCAGGGACAGCTCGTGAACCGGCCGCTGCGCCGCGTCGCGCTCGCCGTCATGGTCCTGTTCGGGGCCCTGCTGGTGAACGTCAACTACATCCACGTCGTCAAGGCCGGCGAGTACCGCGACGACCCGCGCAACTCGCGGGTGCTGCTGCGCACCTACGACCGCGAGCGCGGGCCGATCAGCGTCCAGGCCGGCGGCGAGCAGGTCCGGGTCGCCTTCTCGCAGGAGACCGACGGCCGGCTGCGCTTCCTGCGGCGTGCCGTAGACGAGCGAGACGAAGCCGGTGACGTGCGCGTACGACGGTCCGTTCGGGTACTGCCGCAGG
>DATMJH010000058.1:0-4162 GCA_035554015.1 Mycobacteriales bacterium | reverse complement strand
GTGCAGCACCGGGTGGTTGGTCGCCACGGGGCGGCGAGCGGCGAGACCGGCGTCCGCGCCCTGGTCGCCTCGCCGCCGCTCGGCGGCGGGCGGCACCTCGTCGCCCTGCTCCCGCCGGGCGAGCGCCGCCGCCCATCCCGGCGGCACCTCGACGCCGATGCCGGACCGCTCGAACCTCATGCGACTTCTCCGGCTGCGAGGCTCGCGCCGGCGGCCGTGGCGGCGACGCCGAGCAGCGCGGCGGTGCTCAGGCGGTGCGCCGGCCGGCCGAACGCGCGGCTGCGGCGGTGCAGCGCGTGCAGCGACGCGGCGTCGTGCACCCCGCGGGTGGCGAGCAGCGGCAGCGCCCGGACGACGCCGAATCCCGTCCCGATCAGCGCACCGGCGACGACCGAGCCGGTCAGCGCGGCGGCGAGCAGCATCACGTACACCGCCGCCGTCGCCACCTGGGTGAGCACGGCGGCGCCGAGCTGCAGCCCGAAGCCGCCGCCGTAGACCCACTCGCGGTACACCTCGAGCCAGTCCTCGTTGACCTGGCGGCGCGGGCCGGGCGCGCGGGTGCGACCGGGCAGCCGGTCGACCGCGAGCGCGGCCACGGCGGCCACGGCGAGCAGCGCTGCACGGGCCGGGGTGCCGATCCGGACGCCGGCGTCGTCGAGAAGGGACAGCAGGCCGGCGCCGAGCAGCCCGGCGACGGCGCCGACCAGGAGCCCGCCGACTGCCGACCCCACCACGAACGAGGGAGCGCTGATGCTCCACCGCCGGCCGCGTCCCCGCTCACCGAGCGGGGTGATGCTCGCGAGCATCGACTCGCCTCAAGGGGACCAGCTGCTGCGCACGGCAGCAGCCACGGCCAGGACGACGCCGAGGACGAGCGGCACGGTCACCGGCGCTCCGCGGCGGGCGCGTCACCGAAGGCGTCCGCGTCCGGGTAGAGCTGCGGGTCGCCCGGCCCGATGCCGGCGGCCGCGAGCTCGTCGTCGATGCGCCGCTCGCGCTCGGCGGCGTTGCCGGGGCGACGGCGTCCGCGGCCACGGCTCGCCCGGCGGTCGTCGAGCGCCTGCCCGAGCAGGTCGACCAGCTGGTGCCAGCTCGTGGCCGCGCCCTCGCCGCGCACGGCGCGGGAGGGCCCGTCGACGAGGATGAAGTACGGCGCCATCGGGACCTCGTAGTCGTCCCACGCGGCGGTCGACATCACCACCGGCACGCCGGGCGGCGCCAGCTCGGCGACCCGCGAGACGCTCTCCTGGTCCTCGCCCTTGGTGAGCACGAGCAGCCGGACACCGTCGGGCAGCCGGAGATCGTGGCCGAACGCCCGCCAGAACTCCAGGCAGGTCAGGCACCCGCTGGACAGGAATGCGAGCAGCGTCGAGCCTGGCGCGCCGACGATCGCGTGCGCCACCTCGTCGCCGTCGGGCGTCACCCCGACGACGTCGTGCGCCGCCGTCTCGTTCTCGCGCGGCAGGGCCACGCCCGGCCGGACCCCCATCTCGAGCGGCGTCGGGCCGTGGGAGTGGCCCTCGCGCCCGTGCGCGTCGTCACCTGCGGGGTCGATCTCGTGCAGCCGCCGCAGGATCTCCGCATGGCTGCGCAGCAGCGCGACGACGAGCAGCCCGAGCAACCCGACGACGACGGTGAGCGCGACGACGAGCGCGGTCATGCGCAGGGCTCCCCGAGGCACGGCGCGTTGTGCGACACCGTGCGGTTGTCGACGGCGTTGGTCGAGCCGCACGCGGCGTAGAGCTGGTAGGGCGGCGTGCACGTCACCATGCGACAGGCCACCGGCCCGCTGCAGCCGATCTCCTGGTGGCACTGCCCGTAGCGGAAGTTGTTGCAGCACACCCGCCGCTGGTCGCAGGTGCCGTTCTGGGCGCACGGCGTGCAGCTGCAGCTGCGGCAGCTCGCCGAGCAGAACGCGCTGCCGGACGAGCAGCCGCAGGTGCAGTAGCCGTGGCAGTCGATGATGTAGCGCGGGCGGCGCTGGCCGCCGGAGCAGCAGTACGCCGACCCGTCGGCCTTCCACCAGCCACCGGCGAACGTGCCGGGCGGGCACCGGTTGACGCCGTTGTTCACGGTGCAGCAGAACGCCGTCCAGCCGCTGCCGCACGACGCGCCGTCACCACAGACGGCCGCCTCAGCGGAGCCGGGCCGCAGCAGGTAGGTGAGCGGCGCGGCGGCCAGGGCGCTGCCGACCAGCGCCGTCCGGGCGAGGAAGCCGCGCCGGCTGGTGCGCTTCTCGATCACGGCCGCGGCGCGACGGTCGAGCGTCACGCGCCGACCGCCCGGAACGTCGCCGTCGACGGGGCGGCGCGACCGGCCACGAGCACGTGCGGCAGGACGGCCAGCACCGCCCACGCGAGGTAGCCGCCGACGCCGGCAGCGAGCAGCAGCGGCAGCCCCGCGCCGGGCTCGGCGAGCAGCGCCGGGGCGCTCGCGGCGCCGGTGACCGCCGCACCGAGCGAGGCCGCGCCGAGGGCGGCCACGACGACCAGGTGCGGCCGGGTGGGCGGGGTGTCCGGACGGCCCAGGCACCCGCACGACGCCAGCGGCGTGCCGGCGCGCAGCGCCAGCGCGACGAACACGGCGAAGCCGGCGTAGGCGGCGGCCAGCGCGAGGAGCACGACGGGCGACGGGACGATCAGCACCGCCATGGCCAGCCCGAGCTCGCCGACCGCGAGTGCGCGGACACCGCTGCGGGCGGCAGGCAGCCCGACGGCGCGCAGCGCGGTGACCGTGTCGCCCGGCCGCCGGAGCTTGCCCGGAGCGGCCGCCACCAGCAGTGCCGCGGCCACCAGGACGGGCGCGGTCAGTGCGGGGGGCATGCGCGCGAGCGTAACCAGACGACCGGCGTGCGAGGCAGTGTCGCGGCCGTCAGGGTGTCGCGACCGAGCCGAAGAACCAGCTCACCAGCGCGAGGAACGCGAGCACGCCGATCAGCCCGATCGCCCACTGGTAGTTGTCACGCTGGTCCTCGTGCGCGCCGTCGCCGAGCAGGTCCGGCAGCGTCTGCCCCTGGCCCGGGGGCACCTCGCGAACCGGGTCGTACCGGTCCGGGTCGCGCGCCGGGTCGAGCCGGCCGGCCGGCGCGCTGTCGCGGGCCGCGTCGTACCGGTCGGGGTCGAGCGCCGGGTCGAGCCTCGGCGGGGCCTCGGCGCGCGGCGTCGGCACGGGGCCGAGGCCGGGCACGGTGCCGGGCTGCGCTCCTGTGCGACGGGTGTCGTCCTTGCCTGCGTCCATGACGCACCTCCCGGGGGCCGGCGTCCTGCCCACCACGATGCCACCGCAGCCGACGAGGTGCACGGGTTCGGCCCGATCCGTCACCGACCCGACAGGCGTCAGCCCATGTGCGGGTAGCGATGGTCGTGCGGCGGCGCGAAGGTCGTCTTGACGGTGCGCGGGGAGGTCCACCGCAGCAGGTTGAGCACCGACCCGGCCTTGTCGTTCGTGCCGCTCGCCCGGGCCCCGCCGAACGGCTGCTGCCCGACGACGGCTCCGGTCGGCTTGTCGTTGACGTAGAAGTTGCCCGCCGTGAACCGCAGCCGGTCGGTCGCCTCGGCGACGGCGCCGGCGTCGTCGGCGAACACCGCGCCGGTCAGCGCGTACGGCGCCGTGGTGTCGACGAGGTCGAGCACCTCGCCCCACCGCGCGTCGTCGTAGACGAACACCGACAGGACCGGCCCGAAGTACTCCTGCACGAAGGCCTCGTGCCGGGGGTCCTCGCCGACGAGCACGGTGGGCTCGACGAAGAAGCCCACGGCGTCGTCGCTGCGGCCGCCGGCGAGCACCTCGAGCGAGGCGTCGTCGGCGGCGCGCCGCTGCACGCCGGAGAGCCGGTCGAACGCCCGCCGGTCGATGACGGCGCCGCCGAAGTGCGAGAAGTCGGTGACGTCGCCGTACGACAGCGACCGGGTCCGGTCGGCGAGCCCGTCGCGCAGCCCGCCCTCCCACAGCGAGCGCGGGAGGTACGCGCGGGAGGCGGCCGAGCACTTCTGGCCCTGGTACTCGAACGCGCCCCGGATCAGCGCGGTCGCGAGCGCAGCCGGGTCGGCCGAGGGGTGGGCGAGCACAAAGTCCTTGCCGCCGGTCTCACCCACGAGCCGCGGGTAGGTGCGATATGTCGCCAGGTTCTCGGCGACGCCGCGCCAGAGCGAGGAGAACGTCG
>DATMJH010000057.1:0-20836 GCA_035554015.1 Mycobacteriales bacterium | reverse complement strand
GCCTTGAACCGGCGCACCACCTCGCGCAGGTCGTCGGCGTCCAGCTCGACGTCCGGCCGCCCCGCCGCGACCTCATCGAACGCCGCGTCGAAGTGCTCGCCGTCGATGCCGAGCACGGTCTTGCCGAACATCTGGATCAGCCTGCGGTAGGAGTCCCACGCGAAGCGCTCGTCGTCGGCGGCCTCCGCGAGGCCCTTGACCGAGTAGTCGTTGAGCCCGACGTTGAGGACGGTCTCCATCATCCCGGGCATCGAGAACTTCGCGCCGGACCGGACGCTGACGAGCAGCGGGTCGTCCGCGTCGCCCAGCCGCTTGCCCATCTCCTTCTCGAGCCCGGCCAGGTGCTCGTCGACCTCGGCGGCGAGGCTCTCGGGCACCGACCCCGTGCGCAGGTACTCCGTGCACGCCTCGGTGCTGATGACGAAGCCGGGCGGCACCGGCAGGCCGAGGTTGGTCATCTCCGCGAGGTTGGCGCCCTTGCCACCGAGCAGGTCCTTCATGTCCTTGCTGCCCTCGGCGAAGTCGTACACGTACTTCGGCACTGCCGAGCTCCTGTCAGCCGGGTCCGGAGGTGCCGCGAGGCTACCGGGGGCGCCGGCGCCTGCGGACCAGGAGCAGGACGACGAGCAGCACGGTGGCGACCGCGGCGACGAGCCCGGGGAGCGTCCAGCCCTCGCGCACGACCGGCAGCGCCCCTGGCGGGTTCTCGCGCGGCAGCGCCGACGGCACCCGGTGCACCGGCGCGGAGGCTCCCTCGCTGGTGGTGAGCAGCGCCGAGCCGTCGCGGGTGTAGGCGAGCGCCTCTCCCTGGTACGTGGCCGGCAGTGCCGTGACGGCGGGCCGGCCGTCGAGGGCGGCGGCGACGTCGCCGCCGTCCACCCGCCACTCGTAGACGTCGGTGTAGGTGCGCAGCGCCAGCCGGCCGCCGTCGGGCGAGATGTCGCCGCCGGTGACGAGCGTGCCCGCCAGCGTCCCGATGCCCGGGCCGCCCGGTGTGCCGGTGCGCTCGACGTCGACCTCGGCGACGCGATCCAGCCGGTTGGGCGCGTCGGGCCGCAGCCGCTCCGGAGCGGCGTAGAGCGCCGGGCGCCCGATCAGCCCCTTCGTCACCACGTACAGCCGCCCGGTGCCGGGGTGCACGAGCAGCGTCTCGGCGTCGCGCGGGCCGTCCTCGTACCGCAGCCGGTAGCTCGCCACCGGGGGCAGGTCGACGGCGACACCCTCTGCGCGCTCGTCCACCGCCGGCTCGGGCACCTCGTGCACGAGCACGCCGAGGTCGCGACGCGCGTTGTTGTCGCCGATGTCGGCCAGGAACAGGCTGGGGCCCGCCGCTCCGCGAGCGGACAGCGCCGGACCGCGCGCCATGTCCTCCCAGTCGCGCGACTGCACACCCAGCCGGTAGGTCGCGAGCAGCCGCCCGTCGGTGCCGACGGCGTGCACGTCGCCGGGCGCGCCGCTGTCCTCGTGGGTGAACAGCACGTCATCGGACCGCGAGCTGGTGGCCAGTCCGCTCGACTCGGCGATCGGCGCCGGCAGGGTCGTCACCGGTGCGGCCGCGGCGACGGCGCCGGCGGCCGGCCAGAGAGCGAGAGCCAGGGCGAGGACGCGCAGCACTCAGACGACGCCGTAGAGCCGGTCGCCGGCGTCGCCGAGCCCCGGGACGATGTAGCCGCGCTCGTCGAGCCGCTCGTCGACGCCGGCCGCGACGACCGTGACCGGGCAGCCGGCGTCGTCGCGGAACGCCTCGTCGAGCCGGGCGATCCCCTCGGGAGCGGCGAGCAGGCAGACCGCCGTGACGCTCGCCGCCCGCCGCTCGACCAGCAGCTCGACCGTCGCCACGAGCGTGCCGCCGGTCGCGAGCATCGGGTCGAGCACGAAGACCTCACGGCCGGTGAGGTCCTCCGGGAGCCGGTCGGCGTACATCGAGACGGTGAGGTCGTCCTCGTCGCGCACCATGCCGAGGAAGCCGACCTCCGCCGTCGGCAGCAGCCGGGTCATGCCGTCGAGCATCCCGAGCCCGGCGCGCAGCACCGGCACCACGAGCGGGACGGGACGGCGCAGCCGGCAGCCCTGCGCCGCCGCGACGGGAGTGCGCACCTCCACCGGGTCGACGCGCACGTCGCGGGTCGCCTCGTAGGCGAGCAGCGTGACGAGCTCGTCGGCCAGCCGCCGGAACGTCGGCGAGTCGGTGCGCTCGTCGCGCAAGGCGGTGAGCTTGTGGGCCACGAGCGGGTGGTCGGCGACGAGGGTGCGCACGCGTCGGACCGTAGTCGGGTCGCCGGCCCGGCGTCGGTAGCGTGCCCGCGCCCGAGGCAGGCAGGCGAGGAGGGACGGCGTGGGGATCTGGACGGTGCACGGCTCGGGGCGGCTCGGACCCGGCGAGGTCGTGCGCCCGGACGAGCGGCTGCCGTGGCCGGCCACGCTCGGCATCGGCGGCCAGCACGTGCTCGCGATGTTCGGGGCCACCTTCCTCGTGCCCGTGCTCACCGGGTTCCCGCCGGCCACGACCATCTTCTTCTCCGGCGTCGGCACCGCGCTGTTCCTGCTCGTCACGCGCAACCGGCTGCCGTCCTACCTCGGCTCGTCGTTCGCGTTCATCGCACCGGTGCTGGCCGCGAAGAGCGACGGCGGCATCCCCGCGGCGCTCGGCGGCATCGTCGTGGCCGGCGTCCTGCTCGCGCTCGTCGGCGCGCTGGTGCACGTCGTCGGCGTCCGTCCGCTCGACTGGCTGCTGCCGCCCGTGGTCACTGGCGCGATCGTCGCGCTCATCGGCCTCAACCTCGCGCCGGTCGCGTTCACGTCGTACGCGACCGACCCGCTCGTCGCGACCGTGGTGCTGGCCGTCGTCCTGGTCGTGACGGTCGCGTCGCGCGGGCTGCTCGGCCGGCTGTCGATCGTGCTGGGTGTGCTCGTCGGGTACGGCCTCGCGGCGGTGCGCGGCGACGTCGACTGGTCCGGCGTCGAGTCGGCGGCGTGGGTCGGCCTGCCCGAGTTCGAGACACCCTCGTTCACGCTGCGCGCGACGCTGCTCATGCTGCCGGTGGTGCTGGTGCTGGTGGCCGAGAACGTCGGCCACGTCAAGGCCGTGGCGGCGATGACGGAGACCGACCTCGACCGCTCGATGGGCCGCGCTCTCGTCGGCGACGGCCTGGCCACGGCGGTCGCCGGCTCCTTCGGCGGCTCGGGCACGACCACGTACGCCGAGAACATCGGCGTCATGGCGGCGTCGCGCGTGTACTCCACGGCGCCGTACTGGGTCGCCGCCGGGGTCGCCGTGGCGCTCGGGCTCTGCCCCAAGTTCGGCGCGGCGGTCGCGGCGATCCCGGGCGGTGTCCTCGGTGGCGCGACCACCGTGCTGTACGGGCTCATCGCCGTGCTCGGCGCTCGCATCTGGGTCGAGTCGCGGGTCGACTTCCGCGACCCGGTCAACCTGCTGACGGCGGCCGTGGCGCTGGTGATCGGCGCGGCGAACTACCGGTTCACGCACGGGGACGTGACGCTCGAGGGCATCGCGATCGGCTCGCTCGCGGCGGTGGTCGTGTACCGCGTGCTGCGCGTGCTGCAGGTGCGCGGAGCCGGGCCGCTCGGCGACTCCCCGTCCGACCTGCCGACCGCGGACGTCCGGCCGTAGGCGGGAGCAGCCGGACGTCCGCGCGGGGTCAGCCGCCGGTCGGCGACTGGCAGTCGAGCAGCCGGTGCGCGGCCGTGCCGGTGGTGTCGATGGCGAAGCTGCAGATGTCGCTGCCGGCGGGCACGACGACGCTGTAGCCGCGCGCCTCCGGCACGCCGTAGGCGCGGGCGACGTCGGGCCGCGGGCGGTCGGCGGTCGCGCTCGCCGCGCCCTCGCCGTCGACGTAGAAGTGAGCGCGGGTGCTCTGCGCCGGGGTGTCGAGGTCGAGCGTCCACCCGGTGACGCGCACCCCGCCCGGCACGACCTCGACGCTGTCCACGACACCGATCGGGCGCCGCGGCACCACGACGTCGCGGCAGCCCAGGTGCGTGTTGCCGCCGCCGCCGGCGCCGATGGCGTAGACGCACACGTGCCGGCGACCCTCGCCGGCCGGCACGTTGACGGCGAAGCCCGAGTACTCACCGCGTCCGTGGGCGCGCTGCACGTCCGGGCGGTGGTTGCCCGCCGTGGTGCCGGCGGCGCCGCGGCCGTCGACGTACACGTGCACGCGGATCGGACCGCTGATGTCGCGGTCGAAGGCCCAGCCGGCGACCCGGATGCCGCCCTGCACGCCCTGGGCGCTGTCGAACGCGCCCTGCGGCGCCGCGCCGGCCCACGGCCGGGTCACGGTCGTGGCGTGCAGGCCCATCTTCTGCGAGCACGACGGCCACGGCGACCACCCGCGCGACTCGTAGAGGCGGGTGGCCATCTCGTCCTGCACCGACGGCGGGTTCTGGTGGGGGTAGCCGCTGCCGCCGACGCCGCGCCAGGTCGACAGGTTGAACTGGTAGGCGCCGTAGTAGCCGTTGCCGGTGTTGATCGAGTAGTTGCCGCCGCTCTCGCACTGGCGCAGCTGCGCCAGCATCGTCGGGAAGGAGCGGTCGTGCGCCTCGGCGGGAGCGGCGACCGCCACCGACGCGCCGAGCGCGGCGGTGGTGGTGGCGACGCCGGCGGCGACGGTGCGCGCGCGGCTGGGCCGGGCGTGGCGGGGGGTGTGGCGCTTCACGAGCGCACGACGGATCGACACGGGTCGAGACCTCCATCGCGCCTGCGAGGTGAGCTGTCGGGTTCGGGCCGGAGTCGCGCCCGGCGCCGACCGTGGCCGGCGCTTCACCCCGAGGCCGCCGGGCCGCTGCTCGCGGTGGCCGGCCGGCCGGAGAACGTGTGGGTCCCCCGCTCCTGCCCGAGCAAAGACGGGATCGACGTCCACCCGGGCAGGACTCGGCGGGAGCGGACGCGAGCGCACCGGGGGGTGCGCTTGCAACAGTTTGCATGACGAATTCGTGACGAGTGGGTGGACTCGCCCGATCTGTGAGCGGACTCACCCCCGCCCGGGGGGCTGCTACAGCGGCCCGAGGCGGTCGTGCAGGTAGCGCTCGACGGCGTCGAGCGAGACGCGCTCCTGCGTCATCGCGTCGCGCTCCCGGACGGTTACGGCGGAGTCCTCGAGCGAGTCGAAGTCGACGGTGACGCAGTACGGCGTGCCGATCTCGTCCTGGCGGCGGTAGCGGCGGCCGATCGCGCCGGCGTCGTCGAAGTCGACGTTCCACCGGGCGCGCAGCTGCGTCGCGAGGTCGCGCGCGACCGGCGAGAGGTCGGCGTTGCGGGAGAGCGGCAGCACGGCGGCCTTCACCGGCGCCAGCCGCTTGTCCAGCCGGAGCACCACGCGCTTGTCGACACCGCCCTTGGCGTTGGGCGCCTCGTCCTCGCTGTAGGCGTCGAGCAGGAAGGTGAGCGTGCACCGGTCGACGCCGGCGGCCGGCTCGATGACGTACGGCGTCCAGCGCTCGCCGCTCTCCTGGTCGAAGTAGGAAAGGTCGGTGCCGGTCGCCTTCGAGTGCACGGTGAGGTCGTAGTCGGTGCGGTTGGCGATGCCCTCGAGCTCCCCCCACTCGCTGCCGACGAAGTCGAACTTGTACTCGATGTCGACGGTGCGCTTGGAGTAGTGGCTCAGCTTGTCCTTCGGGTGCTCGTAGAGCCGCAGGTTCTGCTCAGCGATCCCCAGGTCGAGGTACCAGGCGAGCCGCTCGTCGATCCAGCGCTGGTGCCACTCCTCGTCGGTGCCCGGCTGGACGAAGAACTCCATCTCCATCTGCTCGAACTCGCGGGTGCGGAAGATGAAGTTGCCGGGCGTGATCTCGTTGCGGAACGACTTGCCGATCTGGCCGATGCCGAACGGCGGCTTCTTGCGCGCCGACTGCTGGACGTTCAGGTAGTTGATGAAGATGCCCTGCGCGGTCTCGGGGCGCAGGTAGGCCAGGCCGCTCTCGTCCTCCACCGGGCCGAGCGAGGTCTTGAGCAGGCCGTTGAACATCCTCGGCTCCGTCCACGTGCCGCGGTTGCCGCAGCTCGGGCAGGCGAGGTCGGCGAGCGCCTTGCCGGACTGCTCCTCGAGGTGGTCGGCGCGGAAGCGCCTGTGGCACGAGGTGCACTCGACCAGCGGGTCGACGAAGGCCTGCACGTGGCCGCTGGTCTCCCAGACCTCGCGTGCCAGGATGACGCAGGAGTCGAGGCCGACGACGTCGTCGCGGCTCTGCACGACGGCCTTCCACCACTGCCGCTTGACGTTGTTCTTCAGCTCCACGCCGAGCGGCCCGTAGTCCCACGAGGCACGCAGCCCGCCGTAGATCTCCGACGAGGGGAACACCAGCCCGCGGCGCTTGGCCAGGCTGACGATGGTGTCCATGCGGTCGCTCTTGGCGGCCATGCGCGCGCTCCAGTCCGGCTGGCTGTCGGGTGAACCGCCCACGCTAGTGCCGCGGCGCAGATCACAGCCGGCCCGGGGTGCGGGCGCGGACCGGGCGGCCGGCTACAGATCGCTCGTCGCAGGCCCGCTGGCCCGGCCGAGGCCCACGACGTCGGCGTCGGCGGCCCGGTGGGACACCGCCACGGAGGCGACGTCGCCCTCGACCGACCGCAGCACCTCGAACGCGCTCGGCTCGTCGCGGCCCTGCGCCAGCAGCGGCGCGGCGTGCACCTTCACCTCGTGGGCCCCCAGCGCCCGCCGGTACGAGCCGACGCCGTCCCACTGGGTCACGAGCACCCACGCGCGCGGGTCGTCGGCCGCCCGTCCCAGGTGCCCGCGGGCGAAGCCGGGGCGCCCCGCGAAGGCGTCGAGCGCCGCCCGCCCCTGCTCCAGGAACGCGGCCGCCCCCTCCGGCTCGACGTCGAACCGCGTCACCACCAGCACGGCTGGCACCCTAGACGGGCGACCCGCCCGAGGAGGACCCACCACGTGCCCGAGCGACCGACCACCGACCGGCCCACCGCTCCGAGCCTGCGCAGCGCCGTCGAGCGGCGCAGCCTGCCGGCGCTCACCTGGCTGACCCGGCGCCCGTCGTGGCTGCTGCCGCTCGCGTCGGTGCTGCTGCTGCTCGGTGGGCTGCTGGTGCCGCCCGCGGCCGGCGTGCCGCTGCTGCTCGTGCTCGCCGCGCTGCTCGGCTGGCTCACCTACCTGTCGTGGCCGAAGGTCGCCGGCGGCGGGCGGCTCATGCGCGTCGCGGTGGTCGCCGGGCTGGTCGCCCTCGCGCTGAGCCGCCTGGCCTGACCGCCGGACGCTGCTAGACCCGCGCCTGGTCCGTCCGCGCGTCGGGCAGGGTGAGGGTGGTGTCGATCAGCCCCAGCTGCCCGAGCATCTCGAGCTGGTCGAAGTAGAACCGGTGCGAGACGACCTTGCCGCCGCGGACCGAGCAGACGTCGCACTCGCGGATGCGCACCCGGCGTCCGGTCGGCGCGACGTCGCCCTCCGGCGTCCGGAGCGTGCCGGTGTGCGTGGCGGTCAGGTATCCCTCGTCGATGGCCGTGTCCCCCACCTCCAGCGTCGAGATCATCTCGAACGAGGTGTCGGGAAAGGCCTCGGCGAAGGTCATCATCCACTCGACGATCGCGTCGCGGCCGGTGAGCCGCCCCTCGTCCGGCGTGTCCGCGACCGCGTCGTCGGCGTAGATCGCGCGCAGCGCGTCCGCGTCACGGCGCATCACGGCCTCGGTGATGCGGTCCATGGCCTCACGTGCGTGTCCCATGGCGGGACCCCCTCCCGTCGGCACGCCGCCGTCGGGCGCCTCCCCGAGCCGGGCCCAGCGCGGGCGGCTCCGCCGACGGCAGCAGGGTGCGCCTGTCGCGCCCGCCGGGCAACCCCTCGATCAGGTCAGACCGCGTTCGGCTGCGCGCCGCCGTACCGCCGGTCGCGCGCGGCGTAGACCTCGACGGCGCGCCACAGGTCGCGGCGGTCGACGTCGGGCCACAGCGCGTCGAGGAACACCAGCTCCGCGTAGGCGGACTGCCAGAGCAGGAAGTTCGACGTCCGCTGCTCCCCCGACGTCCGCAGGAACAGGTCGACGTCGGGCATGTCCGGCTCGTCGAGGTACCGGGCCAGCAGCCGCTCGTCCACCCGGTCGGGGTCGACCCGGCCGGCGGCGACGTCGTGCGCCAGCGCTCGCGCGGCGTCGGCGATCTCGGCCCGCCCGCCGTAGTTGACGCACATCGTGAGCGTGCAGACGCGGTTGTGCTTCGTGAGCTCCTCGGCCGCCTCGAGCTCGCGCACCACCGACCGCCACAGCCGCGGCCGGCGTCCGGCCCACCGCACCCGCACGCCGAGCTCGTGCATCTCGTCGCGGCGGCGGCGGATGACGTCGCGGTTGAAGCCCATGAGAAAGCGCACCTCGTCCGGGGAGCGCTTCCAGTTCTCGGTGGAGAAGGCGTACGCCGACACCCATGGCACGCCGAGCTCGATCGCGCCCTCGACGACGTCGAACAGCGAGCTCTCGCCCTCGGCGTGGCCTGCGGTACGCGGCAGCCCGCGCTCCTTGGCCCAGCGGCCGTTGCCGTCCATGACGATCGCGACGTGCCGGGGCACCAGCTCGCGCGGCAGCGCCGGCGGCCGGGCGCCGGACGGGTGCGGCGAGGGCCGGCGCGGCGGCGGTCGCGGGGGCCGGTGCGTCACACCCGCTCCACGAGCGGCAGCGACCGCAGACCCCGCTCGAGGTGCCACTGCAGGTGCGCGGCGACCAGGCCGCCGGCCTCCTTGCGGGTGCGCAGGTCGGCCGCCTGCGCGCCGTCCCAGTCTCCGGTGAGCAGGTCGAGCATCAGCCGCAGCGCGCCGGGCGACGGCGACGCCGCGCCGGCCGGCCGGCAGGCGGCGCAGACGGCACCGCCGGCCGGCACCGAGAAGGCGCGGTGCGGGCCCGGGGCGGCGCAGCGCGCGCACTCGTCGAGCGCCGGGGCGTAGCCCGACACCGCCATGGCCCGCAGCAGGAACGCGTCGAGCACGAGCGCGGGATCGCGGTCGCGCTCGTCAGCATCGGTGAGCGCCCGGAGCGCCCCGACGACGAGCAGGAACAGCCGCAGCGACGGCTCCCGCTCCTCGGCGGTGAGCCGCTCGGCCGTCTCGAGCACGGCGGTGCCTGCGGTGTAGCGCGCGTAGTCGCCGACCAGGTGCTCGCCGTAGGCGTGCAGGCCGAGAGCCTGCACGACGACGTCGAGCGACCGGCCGGTCCACAGCTGCAGGTCGACGTGGCTGAACGGCTCGACCGTGGCGCCGAACCGCGACCGGGTGCGGCGCACGCCCTTGGCCACGGCGCGGACGCGACCGTGCCGCCGGGTGAGCAGGGTGACGATGCGGTCGGCCTCACCGAGCTTCTGCACCCGCAGGACGACGCCCTCGTCGCGGTAGGAGCTCACCGGCCGACCAGCGGGGACACGCCCCCACGGTAGTGCGCGGGTTCCCGCTCGGACGCGCGCCGCGCGTGGCAGGGTTGCGCCGGCGGGGCGGGCGCGACGGTGGCGGCGAGCCGGCGAGGAGGCGGTCACGGACGACAGGAGCGGTCCCTCCTGGGCGCTGCCCCCGTCCCCGCCCGAGGCGTGGGGCGTGCGCCGGGGCGTCGTGCTCGTGGCCGCGGTGCTCGTGGCCGGGCTGCCGTACCTGCTGCTGGACGGCTGGACGCAGCCGTCGGCCGTCACCGCCGGAGCGCTGGTCCTGGCCGGGCTGGGCGGTCTGGTGGCAGCCGAGTCACTGCGGATCCTGTGGTCGGTCCACGGCGACGCGCGGCTGCTGTGGGTGGCGGTCGGCTTCTGCGTGGTGCCGCTGCTGACGGCGCTGCGGGCGCTCACGACCGCGCCCGGCGGCGGGGCCGACGCCGCCGTCGAGCTCGTGCAGTGGCTGGCCCCGCCGGTCCTGGCGCTCACCGGAGGGCTGGCCGGCCGGGGGCTGCGTGCGGCGGCCGTACCGGCCGGCGGGCTCGCTGTCGCTGCGCTCGCGCTCGCGCTGCGACCCTCCCTCGCGGACGGCTTGGTCACCGGCGGGCGTGCCGAGCCGGCGCTCGCGGCGCTGGAGCTCGGTCTGGCTGCGGTCGCGACGGTCGCCGTGCTGCTGTGGGTGCGCAGCAGCCCGGACCAGGGCACCGGACCGCACGGGTGGGTGGCGGCCGGGCTCGTCGTCACCGTGGTGGCGGCCGCCGCCCGGTCGGCGACCGAGTCGCGCACCGGCACGTCGTGGGAGGTGCTCCAGCTGGCGAGCACGCTCGCCGTCCTCGTGCCAGCCGCGGGGCTGTCGCTGAGCAGCTGCCGCCCGTATCGCCGGCAGACCCGCCGGTGGCGGCAGCTCGAGGCACAGGTGCGCGGGCTGCGCGCGTCGTCGCCCCTGCTGCCCGGACCGTCCATCACGCCGGAGGACGAGGAGGGGCTGCCGAGCGAGGTCGAGGTCCGTGCGCTGCTCGAGACCCGCGCCGCGCGCATCGCTCTGCAGCCCGTCGTCGCCCTGGCCGACGGCCGCGTCGTGGGGCACGAGGCGCTCGCCCGGTTCGGCGGCCGCGTCTCGACCGACCGCTGGTTCCGCGGCGCCGGCCTGCACGGGCTGTCCGAGCAGCTCGAGCTCCTGACGCTGCGCGCGGCGCTGCGACTGCTGCCCCGGCTGCCCGAGGACGTCTCCCTCGCCGTGAACCTGTCGCCGCTGGCGCTGGCCCACGAGCAGGTGCACGCCGAGCTGCGGCTGCACGACCTGTCGCGCATCGTCGTCGAGATCACCGAGCACGAGGCGGTGCGCGACTACGCCGCGGCCCGCGCGCACCTGCAGGACCTGCGCGCCGCCGGGGCCCGGGTCGCGGTGGACGACATCGGCGCCGGCTTCGCGAGCCTGCACCACGCGCTGCTGCTGCGGCCCGACATCGTCAAGCTCGACCAGAGCCTCACCCGCGGCATCGACCACGACGCCCGCCAGCGCGCGCTCGTCGTGGCGCTGACCCGCTTCGCCGCGGAGGTCGGCGTCGAGCTCGTCGCCGAGGGGGTGGAGACCGCCGAGCAGGCGACGGCGCTGCAGTCGCTCGGGCTGGTGGTGGGCCAGGGCTGGGGGCTGGGGGTGCCCGTGCTGCAGGCGGCGGAGGACGACGAGCCCGGCGCGCAGCACTGACCGCCGGGACGCTCAGAAGCCGAGCCTGCGCAGCTGCTTCGGGTCGCGCTGCCAGTCCTTGGCCACGCTCACGTGCAGGTCGAGGTACACCCTCGTCCCGAGCAGCCGCTCGATCTGCGCGCGCGCCGTCGTGCCGACCTCGCGCAGCCGGCTGCCGCCCCGGCCCAGCACGATCGCCTTCTGGCTGGGCCGCTCCACGTGCACGGTGGCGTACACGTCCAGCAGGTCGGACCGTCCCTCGCGCAGCCCCATCTCCTCCACGGTGACCGCCAGCGAGTGCGGCAGCTCGTCGCGCACGCCCTCGAGGGCCGCCTCGCGGATCAGCTCCCCGACGAGCACCTGCTCCGGCTCGTCGGTCAGCTCGCCGTCCGGGTACAGCGGCGGCCCCTCGGGCAGCCGGGCGAGCAGCAGGTCGGCGAGCAGCTGCACCTGGAAGCCGTCGACGGCGCTGACCGGCACCACCTCGGCCCACTCGGCCAGCTGCGACACGGCCACCAGCTGCTCCCCCACCTGCTCCCGGCCGGCCTTGTCGGTCTTGGTGACGACGGCGAACACGGGTGTGCGCAGCTCGGCGAGCTCCGCGGCGATGAAGCGGTCGCCCGGGCCGACCTTCTCGTCGGCGGGCACGCACAGGCACACCACGTCGACGCCGGCCCACGTCTCCCGCACCAGGTCGTTGAGGCGCTGCCCCAGCAGCGTGCGCGGCTTGTGCAGACCGGGCGTGTCGACGAGCACCAGCTGGCCGTCGGGGCGGTGCACGATGCCGCGCACGACGTGCCGCGTCGTCTGCGGCCGGCTGCTCGTGATGGCGACCTTCGACCCGGTCAGCGCGTTGGTCAGGGTCGACTTGCCGGCGTTGGGCCGGCCGACGAAGCACGCGAACCCGCTGCGGAACGGCGGGGCCGGCGCGTCGGTCATGCCGCCAGTCTGCCCGTCGGTGCCGCCGGCGGTCGGGGCCGGCGCCGGGCGGCGGCTCAGGTCGTGAGCCGCTCGCTGACCGCGCCGTCCGGCGCGGTGATGAGCACCGGGACGCCGACGCCGAACTCGCGCAGCACTGCCAGGTCGGCCTGCGACGGAAGTCCCTCGGTGACGACGACGGCTGCCTCGAACGCGCGCGCACCGCTCGACGCGGCGGCCGCGACGGCGCCCCGCAGTGCCGACGTCGTCAGCGTCGGGTCGCCGTTCTCGACCGTGGCCGCGGAGTACGTGCGGCCGTCGGCGTCCCGCACCGCGGCGCCCTCGGTGACGCCGGTGCGCGGCGCGTGGGCGCGCAGTCGCGCGGCACGCGCCAGCGTGACGAGCTTGCCGTCCTCGGCGGACGTGTCGACGACGGCGGACGGCTCACTCAACGCTGGTCTCCTGTTCGGGATGGGACTGGACGGCGGCGCGGCGGACCAGCACGCTGCCGATGCGGTTGCGCCGGCCCTTGGCGCTCTCGGCGACCAGCACGAGGCCGTTCACCGTGGCTGTGGCGCCGGGGATGGGCACCCGGCCGAGCGCGCTGGCCAGCAGCCCGCCCACGGTCTCGACGTCCTCGTGCGGCAGCTGCACGTGGTACAGCGCCTCCAGGTCGTCGACGGGCAGCCGCGCGGTGACCCGGCGGGTGTCGTCGTCGACGTCCTCGACCGGCGGCGCCTCGCGGTCGAACTCGTCCTGGATCTCGCCGACGATCTCCTCGAGGACGTCCTCCATGGTGACGAGCCCGGCGTTGCCGCCGTACTCGTCCACGACGATCGCGATGTGGCCCAGCTGGGCCTGCATCTCACGCAGCAGCTCGTCGACCGGCTTGCTGTCGGGCACGAACACCGGCTCCCGCATGACCTCCTCGACCTTGACCGCGGCGCCGCCCTCGCTGCGCTCCTTGCGGACCAGGTCCTTGAGGTAGACGACCCCGAGCACGTCGTCGGCGTTCTCGCCGACGACGGGCACCCGGGAGAAGCCGCTGCGCAGCAGCAGGTTGAGGGCCTGCTTGACGGTCTTGCCGCGCTCGATCGTGACGACGTCGGTGCGCGGCACCATGACCTCGCGGACCAGCGTGTCGCCGAGCTCGAAGACCGACTCGATCATGTCGCGCTCACGCCGCTCGACGACGCCGCGCTGCTCGGCGAGCTCCACGAGGTCGCGCAGCTCGGCCTCCGAGGCGAACGGGCCCTCGCGGAACCCGCGCCCCGGCGTGATGGCGTTGCCGAGCGCGATGAGCAGGGTGGGCAGGGGCCCGAAGACGCGGGTCAGGCCGCGCACGACCGGTGCCGCCGTGAGCGCGATGCGCTCGGCCTGCTGCCTGCCGAGCGTGCGCGGGCCGACGCCGACGAGGACGTAGAGCGCGACGGTCATCGCGGCCACCGCGAGGGCCACGCCCCCCGAGCCGTCGACCCGGTCGACGGTCCAGGCCACCACGACACCGACGGCCGCCAGCTCGAGCGCCATGCGCAGCAGCAGCAGCAGGTTCAGCGAGCGAGGCGGATCGGCGAGCACCTGCTGCAGCCGGGCCGCGCCGCGGTGCTGCTCGGCCACCAGCTCCTCGACCCGGACCCGGGAGATGCGGGACAGCGCCACCTCGACCGAGGCGAGCACGCCGGCCACGAGGACGAAGGCGAGGGCGACGCCGAGCGGCAGCAGGTCGGTGCGGATCACGAGGCGCACCAGGCTACCGGCGAGCCGGCGTGCCAGGGCTCGCGACCGCGGCGGCCACGGGCGCGTGCGACCCTGGACCCGACCCCGGAGGCTCTGATCTGCGCATGACCGCCCGCGCCGCCCTCGCGCTCGCCCTCGCCGTCACCGTGACGCTCGTCGTCGGCGGCTGCCGCGGCACCTCGCAGGAGCAGCAGCCGGCCGCCGCGCCCCGGCCGTCGACCTCGACGGCTGCGCCGACGACGTCGGCGCCGACCGCTGCGCCCGCCGAGGACCCGCCGGTCGACGTCGAGGCGCTGCCGCCGCCCGCCGCGGCGACCGACCCGGCCGCGCTCGCCGCCCAGGTCGTGCAGGCCGAGACGGTGCTGCGCTCCGGCACCGCCGACCCGGTCGCGACCGCGCGGGCTGGCATGCAGCAGCAGCTGGCCTACCGCACCCTCGCCTCGCACCCGGAGTGGCAGGAGCAGGTGTTCGCGGCCGTACCGCCGGGGCTCCGGGAGGCCGTCGTCAGCCAGACCGACGCCGCTGCCGGGCTGTTCCGCCTGGCCCGCCCGCAGCCGCGCCTGCCGCAGTGGCGCATCGTGCGTCCGCCACCGGCCGACGAGCTGCTCGGCCACTACCGCGCGGCCGCGCGGGAGTTCGGCGTCGGGTGGGAGTACCTCGCCGCCATCCACCTGGTCGAGACGCGGATGGGCCGCATCCGCGGCACCAGCTCGGCCGGCGCCCAGGGCCCGATGCAGTTCCTGCCCAGCACCTGGGAGGCCTACGGCGAGGGCGACATCGAGTCGCCGCGCGACGCGATCCGCGCCGCGGCGCGCTACCTGCGCGCGCACGGCGCGCCGGCCGACGTGGACCGCGCGCTGTACGCCTACAACCACAGCGACGCGTACGTGCGCGCCATCAGCACGTACGCCGCGCAGATGCGCGCCGACGCCCGGCTCTACCGCGGCTACCACGCCTGGCAGGTGTACTACCGGCACGTGGACGGCGACCGACTGCTCCCGGTCGGCTGGGACGGCACCGCGCAGCCCGGCTGAGCCCACCGGCGCAGTCGTCGTCAGGCCGTCACGCGGCCGTCGCGCGAGGGTGCGGGACGGCGGGAACGAGCGACCGCATGACACGCGACGACGTCGGCTGCACGTGGTGGGACGACAGGTGGGCCTGGCGCGGGGCGCTGGCGGCCGCGCCGTTCGGGGCGCTCGCCGTTGTGCTGCACGCGCTGCTGGTGCTCCGCACGTCGTTCGGCGAGGCGCTGGTGCTCTACGCGGTCGGGGCGCTGGCCGCGTCGGGCGTCGGGTGCCTGGTCGCCGGGCCGCTCGGCGGCACGGCGTGCGCGGTCCGGCGGTGGCGTGCCTCGCGCCGGCCGGAGCCGTACCCCGACCTCGAGCCGGCCGCCGACCGCGAGGCCGTCGCCGGTGGCCGGCAGCTCACGCTCGACGACGCCATCCAGGACGCCGTCGACCCCCGGCACGCCCGGTCGCCGGCCTGACGCCCGTCACCACGCGCTACTAGCGTCGCGCGGGTGAGCACCGCGCTGGGCCGCTACTCCGCCGTCCTGCGCGGCACCGGGGCCGCGGCGCCGCTGGTAGCCAGCGTGCTCGGGCGCATCCCGCTCGGCATGACCGGGCTGGCGGTGCTGCTGCTCGTCCGGGAGGCGACCGGCTCGTACGCGGCCGCCGGGCTGGTCTCGGCGGCGTACGCACTGGCGTTCGCGCTGGTGAGCCCGGTGCGGGCCCGGTCGGCCGACCGCCGCGGCCCGCGCCCCGTGCTCGCCGCCATGGGGCTGGTGCACCCGCTCGCGCTCGGCGCCCTCGTCGCGCTCGCCGCCGGCGGTGCCGGGCCGGCCCTGCTGCTGGCAGCGGCGGTGGCCGCCGGGGCGACCGTTCCTCCGCTGGGTGCCGTCATGCGCGCGCTGTGGGGCCAGCTCGTCGGGGGGCCGGCCCTGACGACGGCGTACGCCATCGAGTCGGTCGTCATCGAGATCTGCTTCGTGGCCGGGCCGCTGCTCGTGGCGGTGCTCACGGCGCTGTCCGGCCCGTCCGCGGCCGTGCTCGCCGCCGGCGGGCTCACCCTGATCGGTGCGCTCGCGCTGGTCCGCACGCCGGCGCTGCGCGCCGTCCGGCCGGTGCTCGGCGCGGTGCACCCGCTCGGGCCGCTCACCGCGGCGCCGGTGCGCGCGCTGCTGCTGACCTCGGCGTCCGTCGGCGCCGGGTTCGGCGCCGTCGAGGTCGCCATGCCGGCCTTCCTCGAGCAGGGCGGCCAGCGCCCGGGTCTGGCCGGCGTGCTGCTCGCCGTCTGGAGCCTGGGCTCGCTGGCCGGCGGGCTGGCCTACGGCGGGCTGCACCCCGCGACGCCGCACCGCCGTCAGCTGCCCTGGCTGGTCGCAGCGCTCGCGGCGGCCAGCGTGCTGCCGCTGGCCGCCGCGCCGGCACTGCAGCTGATCGTCATGTCGCTCGCGCTGTTCGCCTACGGCCTGACCATCGCGCCGCTCGGCGCGTGCACCTCCGTGCTGCTCAGCGGCGCCGCCCCGGTCGGCACGGTCACCGAGGCGTTCGCCTGGAACAGCTCCATGATCTTCGGCGGGGCGGCGTTCGGTGCGGCCGCGGCAGGTGTGCTGGTCGAGCGGTCAGGCGTGGTGGCGGCGCTCGCGCTCACCGCCGGCACCGGGGCGCTCGTCCTGCTCTTCGGGCTCCGCGCCGGACGGCGGCTGGTGCCCGTCGCCGTCTGAGCCGCGGAGCTCGGCCAGCAGCGCGTCCTGCAGACCGAACATCTCGGCGTGCTCCTCGGGCGTGGCGTGGTCGAAGCCGAGCAGGTGCAGCACGCCGTGCGCGGTGAGCAGCTGCAGCTCGTCGAGGGTCGTGTGGCCCGCCTCGGCGGCCTGTCGCTCGGCGACCTCGGGGCACAGCACGACGTCGCCGAGCACGGTCGGCAGCTCGTCGTCCTCGTCCGGCTGCATGCCCTGCGGCACGCCGCGCGAGCCGCGCAGGTCGAGCTCGTCCATCGGGAACGCGAGCACGTCGGTGGGACCGGGCAGGTCCATGTACTGCACGTGCAGCCGCTCCATCTCGGCGACGTCCTTGAGCGAGATGGCCAGGTCGGCCAGCGGTGAGACGCCCATCCGGGCCAGCACGTGCCGCGCGACGTCGACCAGCGCGCGCTCGTCGACGTCCGCGCCGCTCTCGTTGATGACGTCGATCACCGGCGGCGCCGTGCGTGGTCGCGCGGGCCGGGGCCGCGCTGCGGGCCCTGCGCCCGCTCGTTCTCGGCGTCGTACTGCGCGTAGGCGTCGATGATGCGGCCGACCAGCTTGTGCCGCACCACGTCGTCGGAGGTCAGCGTGGAGAAGTGCAGGTCGTCGACGCCGTCGAGGATGTCGCGCACGACCCGCAGGCCGCTCGTCGTGCCGCCCGGCAGGTCGGTCTGCGTGATGTCGCCGGTGACGACGATCTTGGAGCCGAAGCCGAGCCGGGTGAGGAACATCTTCATCTGCTCGGGCGTGGTGTTCTGCGCCTCGTCGAGGATGATGAAAGCGCTGTTCAACGAGCGGCCGCGCATGAACGCCAGCGGGGCGACCTCGATCGTGCCGGCTTCGATCAGCCGCGGGATCGACTCCGGGTCGAGCATGTCGTGCAGCGCGTCGTACAGCGGCCGCAGGTACGGGTCGATCTTCTCGTAGAGCGTGCCGGGCAGGAACCCGAGCCGCTCCCCCGCCTCGACGGCCGGTCGGGTGAGGATGATGCGGTTCACCTGCTTGGCCTGCAGCGCCTGCACGGCCTTGGCCATCGCGAGATAGGTCTTGCCGGTGCCGGCGGGGCCGATGCCGAAGACGATGGTGTGGGCGTCGATCGCCTCGACGTAGCGCTTCTGGTTCAGCGTCTTCGGCCGGATCGTGCGGCCCCGGTTCGACAGGATGTTGAGGGTCAGCACCTCGGCCGGCCGGGCGTCCTGGCGCAGGACCGCGACGGCGCGCTCGACGGCGTCGGGGGTGAGCGTCTCGCCCTTGCGCAGCAGCGCGAGCAGCTGCTCGACGAGCAGCACGGCGGTCGCGTTCTCCGCGGCGGTGCCGGTGATGGTGATCTCGTTGCCGCGCACGTGCACGTCGCTGGCGACGGACTGCTCGACCGTCCGCAGCACCTCGTCGCGCGACCCGAGCAGCGCGACCATGGACAGCTCGGACGGGACGACGATCTTGCTGACGACGCGGTCCGCGGCGGGGGCGGCGGCCGTCAGGTCGGCGCGCTCTGTCAGGGTCGGCCTGCTCTCGGTGACGGGACGAGGCCGACAACGCTACTCGCGCGGTGCGACGGCGGGGCCGGGTCAGCCTGGCGGCCAGGTCATCCGCCGCCCGCCGAGCACGTGCACGTGCAGGTGCGGCACGGTCTGCCCGCCGTCGTCGCCGGTGTTCGCGACCAGCCGGTAGCCGCCGTCGAGGCCGGCCCGGCGCGCCACGTCGACGGCCGCCGCCATGACGTCGGCGAGCAGGCCCGGGTCGGCGTCGACCACGGCCGCGGCGTCGGCGTGGTGCTCGCGCGGCACGACCAGCACGTGCGTCGGCGCCTGCGGGCCGATGTCGCGGAACGCGAGCGTGCGCTCGGTCTCGTGCACGACGTCGGCCGGCACCTCGCCGGCGACGATCCGGCAGAACAGGCAGTCGTTCACGCCGACGCTCTCCCCTCGCGGGTCAGGTACAGGCCGGTGGCGCCGGCCACGCCGAGCAGCACGGCGCCGCCGACGACGATCTGGACGAGCCGGAGCGCGGGGTCGGCCGGTGCCGCGTCGGACGCCGCGGCGGTCTCGGTCTCCTCGGGCCGGGTGAGCTGCAGCGCCGCCGGCGGGGACGTCGTCGCCACCGGGGTCGCGGCCGAGGCCGCGGCCGATGTCGTCGCGGCGGGCTGCGGTTCGACGGCCTCGTCCTGCGGCCGGCCGGACGAGACCGGCTCCGGCGGTGGCGTCACCGCGGGCGGCGGCGCCGACGTCGTCGGCGCGGGCCGTGTCGGCTCCGGCGTCGGCTCCGGCTCCGGCTCCTGCGTCGGCTCCGGCTCCGGCTCCGGCGGTGGCTCCGAGGTCGGCACCGGCAGCCCGGGCGTCTCCTGCGCCAGCGCCGCGCCGGCTCCGGCGACCAGCACGGCGAGCACGGCGAGCAGGGCGAGCAGGCCGGCGAGCAGTGCCGCTGCCCGCCGCGCGCCGACCACGGACCGGAGTCTAGGGACGGCGCTCACCGCCACCGCGGGGTGCGCGCGCTCACGACCGCCGCGGCCACGGCGCCCGCCGTCGACGTGCGCAGCACGGTGCGCCCGAGCCGCACCGGCCGCCCGCCGGCGTCGCCGAGCAGGGCCAGCTCGCGGTCGGAGAGCCCGCCCTCCGGTCCGACGACGAGGACCACCTCGCCCGAGCCCGGCAGCGGCACCTCGGCGAGCCGGTCCGTCGCCGACTCGTGCAGCACGAGCGCCAGCGCCGCCCCGGCGACGCGCTCGGCGACCGCCGCCGTCGTCGCGACGGGCGCGACCTGCGGCAGCCAGGCGCGCCGGCTCTGCTTGGCGGCCTCGCGCGCCGTCGAGCGCCACCGGTCCAGGCCCTTCTCGGCGCGTGCGCCGTCCCACCGCACGACGCAGCGCTCGGCCGCCCACGGCACGACCTCGTCGACGCCGACCTCGGTGGCGAGCTCGACCGCCAGCTCACCGCGGTCGCCCTTCGCCAGTGCCTGCACGAGGACCAGGCGCGGGACAGGTGGCGGCTCCGCGATCCGCTCGACGACGTCGAGCTCGACCCGGTCGCGCTCGACCGACGCGACGACGCACACGACCCGCCCGCCGCGGCCGTCGACGAGCTCGACCTGCTCCCCCGGCCGCACCCGGCGCACCGCGGCGGCGTGCCGCGCCTCACCGCCGCCGAGCACCAGCCGGTCCCCGGCGCCGCCGTCGAGGAGGCCCTCGGCCAGGAAGACGGGGCGGGACACCGCCGTCAGCGCCGGAGCCGGCCGAACAACCCGCTGCCCTTGCCGGAGACGCCGGGCCGCTCCTCGCCGCGCAGCCGGGCCAGGTCGCGCAGCAGGTCCTCCTGCTTGCCGTCCAGGCGCGTCGGCACCTCGACCTGCAGGTGGACGTGCAGGTCGCCGCGGCCGGCCGCGCGCAGGTGCGGGACACCGCGCGCCCGCAGCGTGAGCACGGCGCCGGGCTGGGTGCCCGGGGCGACGTCGACCAGCTCCTCGCCGTCGAGCGTCTCGAGGGTGAGGCTCGTGCCGAGCGCGGCCGCCGTCATCGGCAGCGTGACGGTGCAGTGCAGGTCGTCGCCCTCGCGGGTGAAGACGGGGTGCGGCTCCTGCTGCACCTCGAGGTACAGGTCGCCGGGCGGGCCGCCGCCGGGACCGACCGCCCCCTCGCCGGACAGCCGGATCTGCATGCCGTCCTCGATGCCGGCCGGCACCTTGACCGTGAGCGTGCGGCGCGCGCGCACGCGCCCGTCGCCGCCGCACTCGCCGCACGGGTGCTCGATGACCGACCCGGTGCCGATGCACCGCGGGCAGGTGCGCGTGGTCATCACCTGGCCGAGGAACGAGCGCTGCACCTGCTGCACCTCGCCGCGGCCGCGGCACACCTCGCAGGTCACCGGGTGCGTCCCGGCGGCGGTGCCCGAGCCGGTGCAGACCGGGCACAGCACGGCGGTCTCGAGCTGCAGCTCCCGCTCGGCGCCGAAGGCCATGTCGTGCAGGTCGCACACCAGCGGGATGACGACGTTCTCGCCCTGCCGGGCGCGGCTGCGCGGACCGCGCATCCCGCCGCCGCCGAAGAAGGCGTCCATGATGTCGCCGAGCCCGCCGAAGCCGGTGAACGGGTTGCCCGCACTGCCCGGGCCGCTCTGCAGCGGGTCGCCGCCGAGGTCGACGACCTGCCGCTTCTCCGGGTCGGAGAGCACCTCGTAGGCGGCGGTGACCTGCTTGAACCTCTCCTGCGCCTCCGGGTCGGGGTTGACGTCGGGGTGCAGCTGGCGCGCCAGCTTGCGGTAGGCCTTCTTGATCTGGTCGTCGGTGGCGTCCTTGGACACGCCGAGCAGGCCGTAGTAGTCGGTCGCCACCTGTCAGGCACCCGCCAGCAGCTCGCCGACGTAGCGCGCCACCGCCCGCACCTGCGCCATGT
>DATMJH010000056.1:0-4052 GCA_035554015.1 Mycobacteriales bacterium | reverse complement strand
GGTGAGCGCGATGACGGATCCGGAGGGTCGGCCGGCCACGAGATCGCCCACGGCCGGCCGACCCTCCGGATCCGTCATCGCGCTCACCATGCCGCGCGGCTTGTTCAGCGCCAGGTGCACGGTGCCGGTCGGGGGCTCGATGCGCAGGTCGTCCACGCGGATGACCGCAGAGGCGGGGTCGACCCGTCGGCCCTGCTCCCGAACCGGCTCGCCGTCCACGGTGACGCGGCCCTGTGCGATGAGCTCTTCGCAGGCGCGCCGCGACCCGAGGCCGGCCGCAGCCAGCACCTTCTGCAGCCGGACGCCTTCTCCCTGTGTCATCTCAACGTCACCTCGAGCCTCAGACGTGTTCAACGTCATCGATCTCCGGCAGGAGTGGAGCCAGAGCCGGCAGCTGGTCGAGTGACTCGAGCCCGAGCTTCTCGAGGAGCAGCGACGACGTGCCGTAGAGCGTCGCGCCGGTCTCCGGGTCGGTGCCCGCCTCGACCACGAGACCCCGGGCGACGAGGGTCCGCACCACGCCGTCCACGTTGACCCCCCGGACCGCGCTCACCCGTGCCCGACTCACCGGCTGCCGGTATGCCACCACCGCCAGGGTCTCCAGGGCCGCCTGGGTCAACCGCGCCTGCTGCCCGTCCAGCACGAAGCGCTCGACCCAGGGCGCGCAGTCCGCCCTCGTGTAGAGGCGCCAGCCACCGGCGACCCGGCGGAGCTCGAAGCCTCTGCTCGCGCAGGCGTACTCGTCGGCGAGCGCACCCAGCACGCCCTCGACCTCGTCGGTCGGCCGCTCGACCACCTGGGCGAGGGTCACGGCAGGCACGGGCTCGTCGGTCACGAGCAGCACGGCCTCGAGCAGCGCCGACAGCGGCGGTTGCGGGCGGGCGTCGTCCTGCTCTCCCGTCGCCGCCTTGTGCGCGGGCGCCGGCGGGGCCTGGCCGGTCGGCGCGGTCTCTACGGCCGGCGGAGTCGTCACGCCCGCCCCGGCCCCCGTCGCCGGCGCGGCCTCCGTGCCCGGCGCAGCCGGTGCCGCGCCGGCAGCCTCCGCGCGGGGGGCAGGGCCGTCCGTGTCGTCAGCAGCCGTCACGTCTGCTCACTCTCCTCGTCGAACTCGGAACCCTTCTCTGGCACGGCGTCGTCGTCCGCTGGACCTGCCCACCGCACGTGCAGCTCACCGAGCGCCTCGGCCTGCTCGAGCGCGACCAGACCGTCGCGGTAGAGCTCCAGAAGCCCCAGGAACCGGGCGACCACCTCGAGTGTGCCGTCGCAGTCGGCCGTGAGAACACGGAACGAGGCACGGCCGACACGACGCAGCCGCTCACGCAGCACGGCGGTCTGCTCGCGGACGCTCACCGTTCCGCCGTGCACGTGGTCGACGGGCACCACCGGCACGGGTCGGGGGGTCAGCGCACGTGCGGCCAGCGCGGCGAACTCGCGCGGCCCGAGCCCCAGCAGCACCTCAGGCAGCAGCCCGGCGTAGCGCGGCTCGAGCGACACCGACCTCGGGAACCGGCGCGACTGCGCCTCCAGCATTCCGGCGAACGCGGCTGCCGCCTGCTTGTAGGCGCGGTACTGCAGCAGCCGGGCGAACAGCAGGTCGCGCGCCTCGAGAAGCGCGAGGTCCTCCTCGTCCTCGACCTCTGCCTGCGGCAGCAGCCGCGCCGCCTTGAGGTCGAGCAGCGTCGCCGCGACGACGAGGAACTCCGTGGCCTGGCCCAGGTCCCACCGCGGCCCTGCCGCGCGGATGTGGGCGATGAAGTCGTCGGTCACCTTCGACAACGCCAGGTGCGTCACGTCGAGCTGGTGCTTGGCGATGAGGCCGAGGAGCAGGTCGAACGGTCCCTCGAAGACGTCCAGGCGGACGGAGAACTCCCCCGGTGAGGTCGCCGGCGCGCCGGCGGTGTCCGGCGCGCCGTCGCCGGCGCGGCCGACCTCGCCGGCACCGGCAGCCGCGCCGGCCACGTCAGCCATGCGGCCCACATCGGCCGTTCCGGTCACGACATCTGCGCTGCCGACCTCGGCGGCCGCGGCGTCCTCGTCCAGGCTCCCGGCACCACGGCCGGCGACGTGCGGGGGCTGCCTGTCGGACACGTTCACCCACTCACCAGCGGCTGCAGGACAGGCGCCAGGAGGGTGTCGAGCACCGTCGGCAGCAGCGGCTGCGGTCCGCCGAGCGGGATGAGCAGCAGCGCGAGCAGGACGGCGGTGCCGATGTTCTGCTCGAGCAGTCGGTAGCGCGCCTGCTGCCAGCCGGGCGACGTGGGCGCGAGCGCGAACAGCAGCCTCCCGCCCGGCAGCGGCGGCAGCGGCACGAGGCTCAGCGCCGCGACCGCCACGTTGCTCAGCCCGAGCAGGTAGAGCGCCAGCAGGCCCAGCTCCAGTCCCGAACCCCCACGCTGCAGGTGCTCGAGCGACGGCAGGACCGCCGGCCCGCCGGCCAGCCGGTAGACGACCAGCGACGCGACGCCGGCCACCGCGTTCGCCACGGAGCCGGCCAGCAGCACCCCGACGAGGGCGCTGCGGGACTGTCGTGTCGACAGCTCGGTCTGGCGCGACCAGCCCGTGCCGGAGACGGCCCCGGCGATGGCACCGAACGGATCGACGTGCCGGCGCGGGTCCGGGCGCGTCCGCTGTTGGAGCACCGGCTCACGCTCCCCCGCCCGCACGGCCGCGACCGACTGGACCCAGCCGTGCAGTGTCACCGCGACGACGAAGGCCAGCAGCAGGACCAGGAACGAGGTGGGGTGGCCGAGCGCGTAGAGCACCTCAGCGCCCGTGCAGGCGCCGCACCAGGATGCTCGCCTCGCCCTTGGCCTCGAGATCGGCGAGGACGACGGCCAGTGCTTCGCGCACGATGCGGCCCCGGTCGACTGCCAACCCGTGGTCGGCTCGCAACGTCAGCCGCGCCTGCTCCAGGTCCAGCAGCTCTTCGGCGGACACGTAGACCGTGATCTTCTCGTCGTGCCGCTCCCGCCCGGTCGGTCTGCGCTCGGCGGCTCGGGTGCGCCGGCGCACCGGGGCGCGCACGGTCGTGCGCGGTCGAAGGCCGAGGTCGTCGTCGGCCCCGGCCGGGAGGTCGGTGACCGGCGCGAGCGCCACCGGTGACGGCTGGTCGTCGGCGACCGAGGCGGGCACCGGTGCAGGAACAGGACCACCCGTCGAGCGGAACAGCTCGTCGGCGCCGGGCAGTGCGCGGCGACGGCTCACCGGGCCACCGCCACCGGGCGGGCGAGCAGCTCGCGGGCGAGCTCCCGGTAGGCCGTCGCGCCCACCGACGACGACGCGTAGGAGGTGATCGGCTCCCCCGCGACGGTCGTCTCCGGGAAGCGCACGGTGCGACTGATGACGGTGTGGAAGACCCGGTCGCCGAAGGCGTCGACGACGCGCGCCAGCACCTCGCGGCCGTGCAGCGTGCGAGCGTCGTACATCGTGGCAAGAAGCCCCTCGATCTCGAGGTGAGGGTTGAGCCTCTCGCGGATCTTCTCGATGGTCTGGAGCAGCAAGGCGACGCCCCGGAGGGCGAAGTACTCGCACTCCAACGGGATGATCACACCGTGTGCGGCGGTCAGCGCGTTGACCGTGAGCAGCCCCAGCGACGGCTGGCAGTCGATGAGGACGACGTCGTAGTCGTCGACCACCGGCGCGAGAGCGCGCCGCAGCGTGTGCTCGCGCGCCACCTCGTTGACCAGGGCCACCTCGGCGGCCGAGAGGTCGATGTTGCTCGGCAGCAGGTCCATCCCCGGCACACCGGTGCGCAGCATGACGTCGTCGACGCTCACGTCCTGCTGCATGAGCAGGTCGTACACCGTCCGGTCCAGCTGGAGCGGGTTGACGCCGAGCCCCACCGACAGCGCGCCCTGCGGGTCGAGGTCGACGAGCAGCACCCGGCGGCCGGTCTCGGCGAGCGCGGCGCCCAGGTTGATCGTCGTCGTCGTCTTGCCGACGCCGCCCTTCTGGTTGCACAGGGCCAGCACGCGCGCGGGCCCGTGCTCCCCCACCGGCGGCGGCTCGGGGAAGGTCCGGCGCGGCCGCCCGGTGGGCCCGAGGTCCGGGAC
>DATMJH010000055.1:0-10362 GCA_035554015.1 Mycobacteriales bacterium | reverse complement strand
GTCGAGGTGACGCGGTCGAGCCCCAGCAGCAGGCCGGCCGAGATGGTGGCGCCGGACCGGGAGACGCCGGGCACGAGAGCGATCGTCTGGGCCACGCCGATGATGAGCGCGTCCCGCATCGTGACGCTCTCCTCGCCGCGCTCCTGGGTCGCCCGGCGCTCGGCGAGCAGCATCACCGCCGACCACAGGATGAGCGCGACGCCGACGGTGACCAGGCTGCGGAGCACCGGTCCCTTGATGACGTCCTCGGCCAGCAGGCCGACCACGCCGATCGGGAGCGACCCGACGACGACGGCGAGAGCGAAGGTGAAGTCCTGGGACCGCCGGGCGTCGCTCGAGGTGAGCCCGCGGAAGAACCCCCGGGCGAGGCGGAGGATGTCCCTGGCGAAGTAGACGAGCACGGCCGCGATCGCGCCGGACTGGATGACGGCGGTGAACGCGGTGACCGACGGGTCGTCGACCTCCAGGCCCAGCAGCCCCTCGGTGATGGTCAGGTGGCCGGTGCTGGAGACCGGGAGGAACTCGGTGAGTCCCTCGACGATGCCGAGGAGGACGGCGTCGACCACGCTCAGGTCGGCCACCGCAGGTCGTCCTCTCGGTCAGGTCGTCAGCCTGGCCGGCTGCGCGTGCGGAGCCGCGCGAGGGTCAGCGCGGCGACGACCAGACGGTAGACGGCGGCGGCGGTCAGCGGCCGGCCAGGGTCGCGGCGCCAGACCGCGGCGGCGGCGGCCGCCGCTCCGGTGGCCGCCGGCAGCCCGACGGCGGCGAGCCGGGCGAGCGCGCGCAGCGTCGCCCGGTCTGCCTTGGCGAGCGGCACCAGCGCCGCGCCTCCCGTGACGGGCATCGACATCAGCAGCGAGAAGCGCGTCGCCGCCGCCCGCTCGACGCCGCACAGCCGCAGCGCGGTCAGCGTCGCGCCGTGCCGAGAGACGCCCGGGGCCAGAGCAAGCAGCTGGGCCGCCGCCGCGGCGGCGGCGTCGCGCGGGCGGACCTCGTCGACCCGCTCGGTACGGCGGTCGGCCGCCCACATGAATGCGCCGGCGGCGCCGAGGAGGACGGCGACCTGCCGCGGCGAGCCGAGCCGCTGCTCGACGTCGTCGTGCAGGGCCAGGCCGGCGACGGCGGCGGGCAGGCAGGTCGCGGCGAACACGCCGACCCGGCGGCGGCCCCGCGACGTCGTCACCAGCTCGCGCAGCTCGGCGCGCAGCGCGACCGCCAGCCCGAGCGTGGAGCCGGCGTGCAGCAGGGCGGCGAAGGCGGTCCGGTGCGGCGGGTCGGGCCAGCCCAGCAGCCGCGGGAGCAGCACGAGCTGCGCCGACGACGACACCGGCACCACCTCGGCGACCCCCTGCACGAGCCCGAGCGCCGCCGCCTGCCTACGCCTCATCCCCGTGCGTCCGCCCGAGCGGTCACGCGGCCCGCGCACCGGGGCGGACGTCCCGCGCGGACCCGTCCGCTGCGTCCGCCCGAGCGGTCACGCGGCCTGCGGGGGTGAGGCGGACGCAACGTGCTTCGGCTCAGCCGACGCCGGCGAGCTCGAGCGCCTCGACAGCGGTGCGCAGCGTCGCCTTGCGCTCCTCGAGCGAGCCGGTGAACGGCGACAGCGTCAGCGTGGTGACGCCGGCCGCCGCGAGCTCCTGCATCTTGTCGGCGATGCGCTCCTTCGGGCCGAGCAGCGACGTCCGCTCGATGAACTCGTGCGGCACCGCGGCGGCGGCGTCGTCGTACCTGCGCTCGAGGTACAGGTCCTGGACCTGCTTGGCGGCCGACTCGTACCCCATGCGGGTGGCCAGCTGGTTGTAGAAGTTCTTGTCCCGGCTGCCCATGCCGCCGACGTAGAGCGCGGCGTACCAGCGGATCGGGTCAGCGCAGGCCCGCGGGTCGTCGCCGACGACGATCGGCACGGTCGGGACGACGTCGAAGCCCTCCAGCGTCTTGCCCACCTTGGCGCGTCCGGCCTCGATCTGGGCCAGTTGCTCCTTGGCGTAGTCGGGCGAGTAGAAGATGGCCAGCCAGCCGTCGAACAGCTCGCCGGCCAGCTCGAGGTTCTTGGGCCCGATCGCCGCCAGGTACATCGGGATGTGCTCGCGCACCGGGTGCACGGTGAGCTGCAGCGCCTTGCCCGGGCCGTCGGGCAGCGGCAGCACGTAGTGCTCGCCCTCGTAGCGGACCTTCTCGCGGCGCAGCGCCATCTTGACGATGTCGCTGTACTCCCGGGTGCGGGCCAGCGGCTTGTCGAAGCGGACGCCGTGCCAGCCCTCGCTGACCTGCGGCCCGCTCGTGCCCAGCCCGAGGCGGAACCGCCCGCCGGACAGCGTGTCCAGCGTGGCCGCCGTCATGGCGCAGTTGGCCGGCGTGCGCCCGGGGATCTGGAAGATGGCCGACCCGATGTCGATGCGCTCGGTCTGCGCGGCGACGAACGCCAGCACCGTCGCGGCGTCGGACCCGTAGGCCTCCGCCACCCAGGCCGAGGAGTAGCCGAGCCGGTCGGCCTCCTTCGCCAGCTCGAGGTTGTCGGCGTCGTTGCCGGCTCCCCAGTAGCCGAGGTTCAGGCCGAGCTCCACGCGGTGCCTCCCAGTCTCCCGGCGCTGCCGCCGGTACGTTGCCCGCTCGTGAAGGTAGAGCAGTCGTGAAGCACCGCCACCTCGGGCGCAGCGGCCTGGTCGTATCGCGGCTCGCGCTGGGCACCATGACCTGGGGCCGCGACACCGACGAGGACGACGCCGCTGCGCAGCTGATCGCCTTCCGCGAGGCCGGCGGCACGCTGGTCGACACCGCGAACACCTACGTCGGCGGCGAGAGCGAGCGGGTGCTCGGCCGGCTGCTCGACGACGTCGTCCCGCGCGACGAGGTGCTCGTGGCCACCAAGGCGTGGGGCGTCACCGGGCCCGGCCCGATGGGGCGCGGCGCCTCGCGCGGGCACCTGCTGCGCGCGCTGGACGCCTCGCTCGAGCGGCTCGGGGTCGAGGCCGTCGACCTGTGGCAGCTGCACGCCTGGGACCAGGTGACCCCGTGGGAGGAGACCCTGGCCGCCATCGACACGGCGGTGTCGTCCGGCCGGGTGCGCTACGCGGGCGTCTCGAACTTCTGCGGCTGGCAGCTCGCGACGACCGCCACCTGGCAGCGGGCCGCGCCCGGCCGCGCGCCCGTCGTGAGCAACCAGGTGGAGTACTCGCTGCTGCAGCGCGGCATCGAGCGCGAGGTGCTGCCGGCCGCGCTCGAGCTGCAGGTCGGACTGCTGCCGTGGTCGCCGCTGGGCCGCGGCGTCCTGACCGGCAAGTACCGCAACGGGCCGCCGTCCGACAGCCGCGGGGCGAGCGAGCACTTCAAGCAGTTCGTGCAGCCCTACCTGGACGACCGCTCGGCCGCGATCGTCGACGCGGTGCTCACCGCGGCCGACGGGCTCGGCGTCTCGCCGGTCGCCGTCGCGCTGGCGTGGGTGCGCGACCGGCCGGGTGTCGTCGCCCCGATCGTCGGCGCCCGGACCGCGGCGCAGCTGCAGGCGTCGCTGGCGGCGGAGGCCGTCGTCCTGCCGCCGGAGATCCGCAGTGCGCTCGACGACGTGTCGGCGCCCGGCGTCGGCTACCCGGAGAACGCCTACCGCTGGACGTCCGAGGACCTCGAGGACTGAGGCCACGCCCGGGCCGGCGTCACACGCTCACACGAGCTCGGGGAGCCTCAGATGGGCGACGGCGACATCGAACTCGGCGACCTCGATGACCTGCTCGGCCATCCGCTCGACGGCCTCGTTCCGCATGCGCGACGCCGTCTCGCGGCTCGCCGCCATCGCCTCCCTGCTCTCCCAGACGGTGGCGAGCGCGCCCCGGCCGGTCTGCCGGTCGATGAGCAGGCTGGTGCTGAGGAACCCGGGGATCTGCACGGCCTGCGGCAGCACCGTGTCCCGGAACAGCTCGACGTTGCTGTCCGCCGACGACGGGGCGCCCGCCGTCCAGGTGACCCGGGCGCAGGCGCCGTCGGTGACCGGCCGCTCGCGGTGCATGAGCGCGACCTCCCAGACCTGGACCTCGGGGCGCTGGGCGAAGATCTCCGCTCCCCGCTCCCGAAGGGGCGCCACCAGCGCGTCGCTGGCCCGCATCGCCTCCTCGCTGGCCCACGCCGTCGTGGTGACACACCGGCCGGAGGTCCGGTCGGCGAGGCACGACAGCCCGATGCAGCCCTCGATCTGCTGCACCGCCGGGAACACCTCGTCGCGCACGTAGGCCAGGCCGGCTTCCATGGCGTCGGGCCGGTCGCGGAACGTCGTCGATCTGGCGTACATGGCCATCCCCCTCCTGCCGCCGGCGAGCCGTCGCGGCTCGCCGTCGCGGTCACACTCCTCCGGAGCGGTGCGGGCGACAACCCCCCGCGCGGCGGATCAGCGCCGTCGTCGCCCGTGCAGGCCCCGCATCTGGCACCATCGCCGCGTGGCAAGGTACGAGTACCGGGCGGTCAGCATCCCGAGGGACGCTGACCGGGAGAAGACCCGGGACCTGCTCGCCATCCACGCCGAGTACGGCGACTGGGAGCTGGCGAGGCACCAGATCTGGCCGGACGGTCGCCGCAAGGTGACCGTCCGGCGGCGTGTGCGGGCCGATCCGCTGCCGCCGCTGATGACCTGAGCGCCCTCAGGCGAGGTCGAGCAGGCGGTCGAGCACCCGGGTGCCGAACCGCAGTGCGTCGAGCGGCACCCGCTCGTCGACGCCGTGGAACATGCCGGCGAAGTCGAGGTCGGGCGGCAGCCGCAGCGGCGAGAACCCGAAACCGCGGATGCCCAGGCGGCTGAAGTGCTTGTTGTCCGTGCCGCCGGACAGCATGTACGGCACCGGGCGCGCGCCCGGGTCCTCGGCCTTCAGGGCTGCGCTCATCGCCTCCACGAGCGCGCCGTCGAACGTCGTCTCGAGGGCGATGTCGTGGTGCACGTACTCGCGCACCACGCCGGGACCGATCGCCGCGTCGATCTCGGCCTCCCACTCCTTCTCGAAGCCGGGCAGGAAGCGCCCGTCCACCATCGCCGACGCCCGCCCGGGCACGACGTTGTGCTTGTAGCCGGCGTCGAGCATGGTCGGGTTCGCCGTGTTGCGCAGCGTCGCGCCGACGATGCGCGCCAGCGGTCCGAGCTGCGCGAGCGCCTCCGGGTGGTGCGGGTCGAGCTCGAGGCCGAGCGCGTCGCCGAGCGCGTCGAGGAACGCGCGCACCGTCGGGGTGACGTGCACGGGGAACTCGTAGGCGCCCAGCCGCGCGACCGCCTCGCACAGCGTGGTGACGGCGTTGTCGTCGTTGACCATCGAGCCGTGGCCGGCGCGGCCGGTGGCCGTCAGCCGCATCCACGCCATCCCCTTCTGCGCGGTCTCGATGAGGTACAGCCGGACGTCGTCGCTGACGGTGAGGCTGAAGCCGCCGACCTCGCTGATCGCCTCGGTGACGCCGTCGAACAGCTCGGGGCGGTGCTCCACGAGCCAGCCGGCGCCCCACGTGCCGCCGGCCTCCTCGTCGGCGAGGAAGGCGAGCACGACGTCGCGCTCGGGGCGGCGGCCCGTGCGCAGCCGGTCGCGGACGACGGCGAGCGTCATCGCGTCCATGTCCTTCATGTCGACGGCGCCGCGGCCCCACAGGCAGCCGTCGGCGATCTCGCCGGCGAAGGGGTCGTAGGTCCACTCCTTCGGCTCGGCCGGCACGACGTCGAGGTGGCCGTGGATCAGCAGCGCGTCCCGCGTGGGGTCGGTGCCCGCCATCCGGGCGACGAGGCTGGCGCGCCCGGGCGCCGACTCGACGATCTCGGGCTCCAGGCCCACCTCGGCGAGCCAGCCGGCCACGAGCTCGGCGGCCTGCCGCTCGCCCGGCACGGCCCGCCCCGACCCGTCGTTGGTGGTGTCGATGCGGATCAGGTCGCGGCACAGGTCGACGACCTCGTCCTCGGCGCGCGGCGTGCTCATCCCGGCACGGTATCCGCCGCTTCCCGGCGCCGTGCCTTGCTATCGTTCGTGGGTCCGGAGCACGCTCCGGGCACACCTCGTCCGGGTGGCGGAATTGGCAGACGCGCTAGCTTGAGGTGCTAGTGCCCTTTACGGGGCATGGGGGTTCAAGTCCCCCCTCGGACACACTCACGCAAGAGCCCCTGACCTGCGCGACAGGGCGCTGTCGGCTCCGGCCCCGCAGCCCGTCGCGAGAAGCCGGGGGAACCGTGATCGATGCGCGGCTTCCCCCGGCCTCTCGCGCCCAGGACCGCCTGCCGGACCCGGCAGGATCGCGACACGGCGGGGGAAGCGCGAAGTCGATCTCACCTCCCCCGGGCTGTCGCGAGCACTGCGTCAGTCCGCGCTCTCGTCGTGCCTGACGAACGCGTCGGAGGACGGGAAGTACAGACCGGTGTGGCCGCTGTCGGACCACCGGACGAGGAACGGCGGCCCGTCCTGCGCGCCGCGGACCTCGAGGATCTCGGCGTTCCGGTCCGGCTCGCCCTGCCGGCGGCCGCGGACGACGAGACGGTCGCCCTTGTGAGCGGTGAGCATGGTGGCTCCTCCCCTCGACGGTGACACAGATGTCGACCCGTCCACGCTAGGCCGCCACCGACCGCCTGGCCAGAGCCCAACCGCCCCGGGCCGGAAGAAGGTCCTAGCCTCCACGGGATGCGCGCACCGACCGACCAGGAGCTCGTCGTCCTCGTCGACGACGACGGCCGGCCCGTGGGCACCGCACCGAAGGCGACGGTGCACACCGCGCGCACCCCGCTGCACCGGGCGTTCTCCTGCTACGTCTTCGACGCCGCCGGTCGGCTGCTCGTCACCCGCCGGGCGGAGAGCAAGGCGACGTTCCCCGCCCTGTGGACCAACACGGTGTGCGGGCACCCAGGCCCGGGCGAGGACGACACCGCGGCCGTCGCCCGGCGTGCCGCCGGCGAGCTCGGCATCTCGGTGCACGACGTCACCTGCGCCCTGCCGCGGTTCCGCTACCGCGCCGAGCACGGCGGGATCGTCGAGAACGAGATCTGCCCCGTCTACCTGGCGCGCACGGACGACCAGCCGCAGCCCGACCCCGCCGAGGTGACCGCGCACGACTGGGCGACCTGGCCGCAGCTGCTCGACCGGCTGGCCGCCGACGAGACGGCCTGGTCACCGTGGTGCCGGCTGCAGGTGGCCGAGCTGGCAGATGCCGTCGCGGCCTACCTCGCGGCGAGCTGACGCCGGCGGTCGACGGCCCTCGCCCGGCACGCCGGCATCACCCCGACGGCGCGGCCGGCCAGACGCCGCTCAGGCGAGCGACAGGAACAGCCGCTCCAGCTTCTCGCGGTCCAGGGCGCCCGCCTCGGCCGGCTGGCTCAGGCACTGCTCCAGGCCGGCGGCGATGAGCGCGAACCCGGCGCGGTCCAGCGCCCGGGACGCCGCCGCGAGCTGGGTGACGACGTCCTCGCAGTCGCGCCCCTCCTGCAGCATCCGGACGACGCCGCCGACCTGCCCCTCGACCCGACGGAGCCGCCGCACCACCCCGGCCACGACGTCCTCGTTGTCCAGCTGCACTGGTGACCTCCTGCGGTACCCCCGGGCGTACATCATGCATCCCGTGGCGACCGCCCCCGGCCGCGGCACGGCAACGCCGGACGTCACCCGATCGTGGGGCGATCGGGGCACCTCCGGACGCCGACGAAGTACGCATGTCCGACATCACCGAGACCTGCCCCCGTGAGGCTCCCGCGGTCGTGGTCATCGACGACGACGGTGAGGTCCGCGGGCTGCTCCAGGAGACCCTGCAGCTCGAGGGCTTCGCCGTGCGGGCCGCCGCCGACGGGGCGGAAGGCCTGGCGCTCATCGAGGAGCAGCGACCCGACTGCGTGGTGCTGGACCTGATGATGCCGCACCTCGACGGCCACAGCGTCCTGCGGCGGTTGCGCGAACGGCACGGGTTCGGCGTGCCGGTGATCATGCTGACGGCCGCCTCGGACGACGACCAGGCCTGGCAGGCGTGGGCCGGCGGCGTCGACTGCTTCATGGCCAAGCCGTTCGAGATCGAGGAGCTGGTCCACCGCGTCGACACGCTGAGCGCAGCCTCGGCGCGTGACGCCGGCTCCGGCGCACCGGCCGCAGGCTGACGACGGCCCGGTCAGCTCCCGCGCAGGCCACGGCTGACGAGCAGCTGCGCGACGCTGCGCGCCGACCACCGCCGGCCCTCCGGGGTCCGCTGCCCGTCGCTGTTGAGCGCCGCCGCCATCGTCGCGAGACTGGCGCCGGTCGCGCTCAGGTCGGCGACGCGCTGCGCCAGGGCAGGATCGACCGGCAAGCCGGGGCCCGCGCCTCGGCGCGTCCGCTGCCCGGGTGCCGAGGCGACCCCGTGCTCCTCGTCCGCCGCCGGCCCGCCCTGCGCAGCGCGACCCCCGAGCCAGGTGTGGAAGGTCGCGGCATCGAGCGCGGGCGACCACAGGAAGCCCTGCCCGCGGCCGCACCCGAGCGTCTGCAGGATGAGCCGCTGCTCCTCGGTCTCCACCCCCTCGGCGATGCACTCCAGCCCCATCGACCTGGCCAGGTTGATCACGGAGGTGACGATCGCGGCGTCGTCGTCGGTCTTGCCGAGGCCGGCGACGAACGACCGGTCGATCTTCAAGGTGGTGACCGGGAACCGCTTGAGGTAGGTGAGCGAGGAGTAGCCGGTGCCGAAGTCGTCGACGGCGACGGCGACGCCCATCTCACGCAGCTCCTGCAGCGTGCGCACCGCCACGTCGACGTCGGACATGACTGCGCTCTCGGTCACCTCGAGCATGAGGTTCGCGGGTTCGGCACCGGTGTCGGCCAGCGCCTGCCGGACGGCGTCGACCACCCCGCCGCGGGTGAGCTGCTTGGCCGAGAGGTTCACGGCGACGTGGAAGGCCCCGCGGTGGCCGCCGAGCTGCGCCCAGCGGGCCGCCGCACGGCACGCCTGCCGCAGGACGTGGTGCCCGACGTCGATGATCAGGCCGCTGTCCTCGGCCGCGCCGATGAAGGCGCCTGGGCTGAGCAGCCCCTTGTCGGGGTGCTGCCACCGCACGAGCGCCTCGGCCCCCACCGGCCGCCCGTCCGACAGCTGCACGACCGGCTGGAAGTGCACGACGAGCTCGTCGGCGGCCAGCGCCCGGCGCAGGTCCTCGATGAGGCGGGCGCGGCACAGCGCGGTCGAGGTCGTCTCGGCCCGCACGACGTGCATCGGGCCGGTCTCGCCGGTCTTCGCCGTCGCCAGCGCCGACTCGGCCGACGCCAGCAGCGCGCCGCTGTCGGCGGCCGGTCCGAGCGCGGCCCCGACCGTCGCGGTGAGCAGCAGCTCGAGCCCGTCGAGCTGCAGCGGGTCCTCCACCGCGTCGAGCAGCGCGGCGCACACCTCGAACAGCTCCGAGACGTCGCCGACGCCGCCGACCAGGGCGGCGAAGCGGTCGCCGCCCAGCCGCGCCACGATCCCCTGGTCGCCGAGGGTGCGCCCGAGCCGGGCCGCCACCTCGACCAGGACGTCGTCGCCGGCTCGGTGACCGTGGGTGTCGTTGACCAGCTTCAGCCGGGTCAGGTCCACCACCACCACCGCGGTGGTCGCCGCCAGCCCGGCCGCGAAGGCCGCGTCGAGCGAGGCCATCAGCGGCGCTCGGGTCGCCAGACCGGTCAGGCCGTCGGTGCCGGCCAGCTCCTCGAGGACCGCTTCGGCCGACTTGCGCTCGGAGATGTCGAGGAGGTTGACGACCATCGCCCCGACCGCCGGGTCGTCGAGCTGGTTGGTCAGCGTCTCCTCGACCCAGCGCCAGCTGCCGTCGGCGTGGCGCACGCGCAGCTCGAAGCACTGCGACGTGCCCGCCGGAGCGGCGGCGGCGGCCGCCCAGATGGCCCGGACCTCCTCGACGTCGTCCGGGTGCACGAACGCCCAGCCGTCGGCGCCGACCAGCTCCTCGCAGCGGTAGCCGAACACCGACAGCGCCGCCTCGCTGGCGAACAGCAGCTGCGCGTCCGCCGTGCACAGCAGCGCGACATCGGACGAGTGCGACGCCAGCGACCGCCACCGCGCCTCGGTCAGCTGCAGCTCACGCCGGGCCGACGCGGCCTCGCTGACGTCCTCGACGACGGCCTCGAGCCGCCGGACCGCGCCGTCGGCGTCGCGGACCGGGAACAGCGAGACGCGGGTCTCGACCGTGACGCCGTCGGCGTGCCGCAGCAGCTGCGGCCGCCGCAGCTGGAACGTCTCACCGGCTGCCACCCGACCCATCCCACGTGTGGCGAGGGCCACGTCGGGCTCGACCATGAACTCGGTGACCGGCCGGCCGAGCAGGTCCCGGCGCGGGTAGCCGGACAGTCGGCAGAGCGCCGCGTTGACCTCGAGCAGAACTCCCTCCGGCGACAGCGTCGCCTGCGCGACGCCCGA
>DATMJH010000054.1:0-2278 GCA_035554015.1 Mycobacteriales bacterium | reverse complement strand
CAGGTGGCACGTGTCGAGGCAGACGCCCAGCATGGGGTGCGCATCGACCTGCTCGAACCAGTGCGCCAGGTCCTGGACGGTGGCCGCGAGCGCCTGCCCGCCGTGTCGAGGACCACAGGACGAAGATCGGCGCGTGCAGCCGGGCTCCGGTAGCGTCCACGACGCCGTCCGAGCCGTCCGGGAGCCCAGCGTTGGTCGTGGTCATGTCCCCCGGGGCCGCGCCTGAGGAGATCGACGCCGTCGTCGCGCGGGTCGAGGCGGCCGGCGGGTCGGCCTTCGTCAGCCGCGGCGTCGAGCGCACGATCGTCGGCCTGGTCGGCGACATCGCGCACTTCCAGACGCTCAACCTGCGCGCGATGCCGGGCGTCGGCGAGGTCGTCCGCGTCTCCAAGCCCTACAAGCTGGTCAGCCGCGAGCACCACCCGCAGGCGACGACCATCACGGTGGGCACCGGCGAGCGGGCCACGCGCATCGGCCCCGAGGCGTTCGTGCTCATCGCCGGGCCGTGCGCCGTCGAGACGCCGGAGCAGACCTTCGCCGCCGCGGAGATGGCCAAGGCGGCCGGGGCGACGCTCCTGCGCGGCGGCGCCTACAAGCCGCGCACGTCGCCGTACGCCTTCCAGGGCCTGGGCGTGCGGGGACTCGAGATCCTCGCGGAGGCGCGCGAGCGCACCGGGCTGCCGATCGTCACCGAGGTCGTCGACCCGTCATCGGTGCCCGTCGTCGCCGAGCACGCCGACATGCTCCAGATCGGCACCCGCAACATGCAGAACTTCGCGCTGCTGCAGGCGGTGGGCGTCGCAGGCAAGCCGGTGATGCTCAAGCGCGGGCTGACCGCCACGTACGAGGAGTGGCTGATGGCCGCCGAGTACGTCGCGCAGCGCGGCAACCTCGACATCGTGCTGTGCGAGCGAGGCGTGCGCTCCTTCGAGCCCGCTCTGCGGAACATGCTCGACGTCTCGGCGGTGCCGATGGTGCACGCGCTGTCCCACCTGCCCGTCGTCGTCGACCCCTCGCACGCCGCCGGGCGCCGCGACCTCGTCGTGCCGCTCGCCCGCGCCGCGATCGCCGCGGGCGCCGACGGCGTCATGGTCGACGTCCACGCCGACCCGACGGCGGCGCTGTGCGACGGCCCGCAGGCCCTGGTCGGCGACGACCTCGACGAGCTGGCCGCCGCCTGCCGCGAGCTGCCGCCGGTGGTCGGCCGGCGCCTGGCCCGCTGAGGCGGATCGGACGGCGCACCGGGCGCCGACCGGTGACCGCCTGCGGGTCGGCGCCGGACGTGCCGGAGCCCCGACCGGGGGGGTGCGGTCGGGGCTCCGGATGACCTCGGGCGGACGGTGCGTCCGCCGCCTCAGCGGTCGAGCAGCGGTCAGGCGACCGCGGCGCGGGCGCGGCGCACGAGGGCGACGTTCGCCCCGAGGACGCCGACACCGAGCAGCGCCAGCAGCGCCAGGCCGGCCGGCCCGCCGCCGCTTGGCAGGAACGGCACGGCCGCGGCGAACGGCTTGCCCTTGCCCTTGGCCTTGACCGCCTTGGCAGCGGGCGCGAGGTCGACCGGCTCGAGGGCCGGCACGGTGCGGTCGAGCCCACCGAAGCGGTAGACGTCCAGCCCACGCGACATGTCGTTGCCGTAGCCGTAGAACGAGCCGTCGGCGCTGATCTTGTTGGTCTTGAACGACCAGGTGTCGCTGTCGGGGAAGACGAAGGAGCCGACCTCCTTCATGCCGACGCCGTCGCCGTAAGCCACGGCCGCCGGGCTGCCCTTGACGTCGGCCAGGCCGGCGATGTCGAGGACGCGCACGCCCTTCATGTACCAGGCGACCGTGAGCAGCTGCTGGTCCTCGTGGATGCGCATGACGTGGGCCGTGCACGCCGGCAGCGCCGAGTCGGCAACCGGCTCGATGTCGTCGATGAACCAGGCGCCGACCTTGGTCGGCTTCGCCTCGTCGGTGACGTCGTAGACGTGCAGCCCGCCCCCCGGGCACTCGGCCGCGGCGGCAGCCCCGGCCCGCTCGTCGGAGATGATGACCAGGGTGCGCTTGGTGCCGTCGGCGCGCGTGAGGGTCACCGGGTCGGACCCGTGCACGACCTGAATGGTCGGGTCGACGATCTGCGAGACGACCTTGGGATCGGCGGGGTTCTCGGTGTTGACGACCAGGGTCTGCGACAGCGCGGCGAAGTACGCCCTGGAGCCGTCGGCGTTGAAGGTGATGTCGTGGGCCTCCGAGCCCAGCGAGGTGGGCACGAACGGGATCCGGAACTTCCTGACCTCGAT
>DATMJH010000053.1:0-3038 GCA_035554015.1 Mycobacteriales bacterium | reverse complement strand
GGACGTGTCAGCGCGAGTTGCTACGACGCCGACAGGGCTCGCCGCACAAGCTGCCGACGAGCCGCGACTGGATGACGCGGCCGAGTCGGACTCGTCCGAGCCCGACTCGCCGGCACCGCCGCGGCGCCGCATGCCCTCGCGAAGAGGGGCCGCCATCGGCACTGCGGTACACGGCGTCCTCGAGGTCGTCGATCTGCAAGGACTCGACGAAGCGGAGTTCCGCCGGCTGGCCGAGGTGCTGGCTGGCGAAGAGGAGATCTCACCCCTGGCTGCTGACGTGACAGAGCGAGCGCTGGCGGCGGCACGGGCTCCGATGGTGCGTGCTGCGGTGGAGGCGGGCGCGTACTGGCGTGAGGTGTACCTCGTCGTCCGCGACGGCGACCGCGTGCTGGAGGGCTACATAGACCTGCTCGTGCGCGACGACGACCGCAAGCTGGTCGTCGTCGACTACAAGACCGACCGAGCGCAGACATCATCGGATCTCGACAGCAAGACTGCGCACTACCGGCCACAGCTCGCGGCATACGGCCGAGCCGTCGCGTCGGTGGCGCAGGAACCTGTAAGTCGAGGCGCCCTGGTCTTCGCTCACGCCGACGCCGCCCAGCAGGTGGACGTGCCGCTCGACGACCACTGAGTGAACTGACGAGACCGCCCACGGAGACGAGCAGTCAACCGGAACCGTCCAGCTCAGGGTCATGCCCTCATGGCGGCCTTGTCGGTCGGGTCTGAGAGCGTTCACGGCGTCCACCGTCCTCGACTGACCTGGAGCACCGTGTCGACTCCGGCCGATCCTCTGAGCACCGGCGTCTACGAGCAGCTCCTCACCGCCGAGCTCGCGCGACGCCTCGAGGGTCTCCGTACCGTCCGGACGCCGGTCGAGGAAGCCGAGGCCGCGGAGCTGCTTGGCCAGCACCTCGGGCAGGTCGCTGCGCGCGCCCTCGCCGCGCTTCCGCACGAGCAGCGCGTCGATGCCGCCAATCGCGTCCTCGGAGCGCTCTCGTGGCAAGACCCCGTGCTACCAGGTCCCGAGGCTTTGCAGGCCGTCGCGCAGTCGGAAGCGCCCGGTGTCTGGCGGCTGCTCAACGTCCGCCCACAGGTCCCGCTGTCGCGCCCCGCGCTGCTGACCAACTCATCCGGAGACCCAAAGCTCGGTGCCGAGCTGCGGGCGGAGCTGGCGACAGCAGACGACGTCGACCTGCTCTGCGCTTTCGTCAAGTGGTACGGCCTGCGGGTGCTGGAGGCAGAGCTGCTGGAGCGCCATGAGCGAGACGTCCCGCTCCGGGTGCTCACTACGACGTACATGGGAGCCACGGACCGCACTGCCCTCGACAGGCTGGTCCGCGACTTCGGCGCACACGTCAAGGTCAACTACGAGACTCAGAGCACCCGGTTGCACGCCAAGGCCTGGCTCTTCCGCCGCGACACCGGGTTCGACACCGCCTACGTCGGCAGTTCCAACCTGAGCCGGGCGGCCCTCCTCGACGGCCTCGAGTGGAACGTCCGGCTCGCCGGCAGCCACACTCCTGAGCTGATCGGCAAGTTCCGGGCCTCCTTCGACACGTACTGGGAGGAGCCGAGCTTCGTCGCGTACGACCCGGACACCGACGGCGAACGCCTGGACCACGTCCTGGCTGAGGCTGGCGGGCAGCGGACGAGCACGACGTCGACCTTCAGCGTGTCCGGCCTCCAGGTCCGGCCCTACCCCCACCAGCAGGAGATCCTCGACCAGCTGTCGGTGGAGCGCGAGGTCCACGACCGACACCGCAACCTCGTCGTCGCAGCGACCGGCACCGGCAAGACGGTCGTAGCGGCGCTCGACTACCAGCGGCTGTGCGCCGACGGCCAGAACCGATCGCTGCTCTTCGTCGCTCACCGCAAGGAGATCCTGGAGCAGTCGCTGCGCACCTACCGCGAGGTGCTCAGCGATGCCTCGTTCGGCGAGCTCTACGTCGGTGGCGAGAGACCTGATCGCTGGCGCCACGTCTTCGCCAGCGTGCAGAGCCTGGCCTCGATGGGCGTGGACCGCCTACCGGCGCACCAGTTCGACGTTGTCGCCGTCGACGAGTTCCACCACGCCGAGGCAGCTACCTACCGGCGGCTGCTGGCACACCTGCGGCCGACGGAGCTACTGGGCCTGACCGCCACCCCGGAACGGTCCGACGGCGTCGACGTGCGTTCGTTCTTCGACGGCCGCACGGCGGCCGAGCTCCGGCTCTGGGACGCTCTCGAGGCCGATCTCTTGAGCCCGTTCCACTACTTCGGCGTGGCAGATCCGACGGACCTGTCGTCTTTGGAGTGGCGCCGCGGCGACTACGACACCGCGGCTCTCGAGCGCGTGTTCACGGCGGACGACGCCCGGGTGCGTGTCGTCCTCAAGCAGCTGCGCGACAAGGTCCTCGACGTCGGCCGGATGCGAGCGCTCGGGTTCTGCGTCTCCGTAGGGCATGCGCGCTACATGGCCGACCGCTTCTCATTGGCTGAAATCCCGGCTCGCGCCGTCTCGGGCGAGACTTCACGCGAAGACCGCGCGGACGCCTTGCGCGCACTTCGGGCGCGCGAGGTGAATGTCCTCTTCGCGGTCGACCTGTTCAACGAGGGCCTCGACGTTCCCGACGTCGACACGCTGCTGCTCTTGCGCCCGACGCAGAGCGCCACGGTGTTCCTGCAACAGCTCGGCCGGGGTCTTCGACGCACGCCAGACAAGCCTGTCCTGACGGTGCTCGACCTCATCGGGCAGCAGCGCCGCGAGTTCCGGTTCGACCTCCGCTACCGCGCCCTCACCGGAACGAGCCGGACCGGGCTCGTCAGACAGCTGGAGCAGGGCTTTAGCTATCTGCCGTCTGGCTGTGAGCTGGTCCTGGACGCTGTGGCCCAGCGGACGGTCCTCGAGAACGTCCGCCGTCAACTCGGCCTCTCCCGCAAGGAGGTCGTCGCTGAGGTGCGCTCGCACGGAGATCTCGACCTGCGGACGTGGCTCGATGAGAGTGGCCGGGAGCTGGCCGACATCTACCGGTCCGCCGGTTCGTGGACTGCACTTC
>DATMJH010000052.1:0-2360 GCA_035554015.1 Mycobacteriales bacterium | reverse complement strand
ACGTAGATCAGCGCCCGCCGAGGGGTGATCTACGCCGGGTTGCGCGCCCCTGAGCGTGCGGGAGCCACCATCCGACGTAGATCAGCGCCCGGCCGGAGGGGGCGGCCGCCGCGGGCGGGCGGCCTAGAAGTTGATGACCTGGCGGATGACCTCGCCCGAGGCCAGCGCTGCGAACGCGTCGTTGACGTCGTCGAGCGTCAGCCGCTGCGTGATCATGCCCGCGAGGTCGAGCCGGCCGGCGCGGTAGAGGTCGAACAGCCGGTTGAAGTCGGTGCGCACGTCGCCCGAGCCGTAGTAGGAGCCGAGCAGCTTCTTCTCCAAATAGAACAGCTCGAAGGCGTTGAACTCGACCATGTCGTCCATGCGCCCGGCGCCGACGACGACGGTGGTGCCGCCGCGGCGGGTGAGGTCCCATGCCTGCCGGATCGTCTGCGAGCGGCCGACGACCTCGAAGACGTAGTCGAAGCCCTCTCCTCCGGTGAGCTCCTGGAGCGGACCGTCGACGGCGTCGCCCTTGGCCGTGCGCGTGGCCCCGAACTTCTTCGCCCACTCGAGCTTCCCGTCGACCATGTCGATCGCGAGGATCTCGGCGGCACCGCAGATGCGCGCGCCCTGGATCACCGAGATGCCGACGCCACCGCAGCCGATGACGGCGACCCTCGAACCCGGCCGCACCTTGGCGGTGTTGAGCGCGGCACCGACGCCGGTCATGACGCCGCAGCCGACGAGCGCGCCGATCTCGAACGGGACGTCGTCGGGCAACGGGATGCACGCGGCCTCGGTGACCGTCATCTCCTCGGCGAACGTGCCCGTGCCGGCCATGCCGAAGTGCGGCGTGCCGTCGACGACGAAGTTCGGGTTCGCGAACGAGGCCATGGTCAGCTCCATGCACAGGTTGGCCTCGCCGCGCAGGCAGGTCTTGCACGACCCACACGGCGGCACCCACGCGATGATGACGCGGTCGCCGGGCTTGACCGACGTGACGCCCTCGCCCACGCGGATCACCTCGCCGGCGCCCTCGTGCCCCAGGACCATCGGCACTGCCGCCGGGAGGATGCCCTCCTTGGCCGACAGGTCCGAGTGGCACACGCCCGTGGAGCGCATCTTCACCGTGACGGCGCCGTGGCCGGGTGCCTGCACCTCGACCTCGCGGATCTCCGCCTTGTCCTGCCCGTACTCCGCGACGACCGCTGCCCTGACCACGCCGGCTCCTCCGTGTCGGTCGCCGACGGCCTCGCCGGCGCACAGGCCGAAACCTAGAACACGTTCTCGTCAGCGACAAGACACCCGCACCCCCTGGCGCGATGACTAGAACGTGTTGCAGACTGCGGGGCAGCGGCCGGAGCTGCGGTCGGCGAGCAGGAGGGACCCCGTCGGGTGGAGACGCGCGAGCACTTCTGGATCGGTGGCGAGAGCGTGGCGCCGAGCGGCACAGCGACGATCGACGTCATCAACCCGCACACCGAGCAGGTGGTCGCGCGGGTGCCCGAGGGCGCGGAGGCCGACGTCGACCGTGCGGTCGACGCCGCGCGCACGGCGCTCGACGGCGAGTGGTCGCGGACCACGCCCGCCGAGCGGGCCGCGTTCCTGCAGGCGCTGTCGCTGCAGATCCAGACCCGCATGGACGAGTTCGCCGCGACCATCACCAGGGAGAACGGCGCGCCGTTCACCTTCAGCCAGATCGGTCAGGTCTTCGCGTCGTCGATGATCCTCGACTACTACGTGGGCCTGGCGCAGAGCTACGCGTTCGAGGAGCGCCGTGACGGCGTCCTGGGACCGGCCATCGTGCGGCGCGAACCGGTCGGGGTCGCGGCCGCCATCGTCCCCTGGAACGTCCCGCTGTTCACCGCCATGCTGAAGATCGCTCCCGCGCTGCTCGCCGGGTGCACCGTCGTGCTGAAGCCCGCGCCCGAGACGCCGCTGGACTCCTACCTGCTCGCCGAGTGCCTGCAGGAGATCGGGCTGCCGGCGGGCGTCGTCAACATCGTCACCGCCGGTCGCGAGGTGGGCGAGCACCTGGTGAGGCACCCGGGCATCGACAAGGTCGGCTTCACCGGCTCGACCGCCGCCGGCCGGCGCATCGCCGCCGTCGCGGGCGAGCAGCTCAAGCGCGTCACGCTCGAGCTCGGCGGCAAGTCCGCGGCCGTCTTCCTGCCCGACGCCGACCTCGCCACCGCGGTGCCACAGACACTCGGCAGCAGCTTCATGAACAACGGCCAGGCGTGCGTCGCGCAGACCCGCATCCTCGTGCAGCGCGACCGGCTCGCCGAGACGGTGGACGCGCTGTGCGAGCACACCGCGCAGCAGGTCGTCGGCGACCCGATGGATCCCGCCACGACCATCGGGCCGCTGGTCGCCGA
>DATMJH010000051.1:0-4245 GCA_035554015.1 Mycobacteriales bacterium | reverse complement strand
GTGAGGTGCGTCCCCAGGTACTCGTCCTCCGCCGTGGTGGCCAGGGCGTCGGCAGCCTCGCGCAGGCGCTCGAGGTCGGTGAGCATCGACGCGTGGGCCTCCGCCATGCGCGGCGGCGGCGACAGCTCGGCCAGGGCGGAGCGGGCCTCGGCCAGGTCCGCCGCGATCGCCCCGTGCACCCGGACGTCGTAGTACACGTCGGGGGCCACCTCGCGGTCCTGCGCGAACATCGCGTCCGCATCGAGCAGCGGCACCCGGGCGGCGAGCACGGACGGCAGCACCGCGCCGACGGCGTCGCGGTACGCCTGCTCCGCGGCGCGCTCGGCCCGCGCCTGAGCCTGCGCGCGCTGCTCGCCCCGGACGTGCACGACGGCGATGCCGTCGGCGATCAGCGTGCCCAGCGCGAGCGCGCCGATCAGCACTGCGGCCCGTCCGCGCACGACGCCTCCAGCGGCCTCCCGCGCCGCCGGCGGTCGGCGACGTCCGGTCCAACGAGCGGTCCGGCCAGGGGACACGCCCGACGTAGTCTCGACCCCGTGGCAGACCCGGCCTCCTACCGCCCTGCGCCGGGCTCGATCCCCGACGCGCCGGGGGTCTACCGCTGGCGTGACGAGCGCGGTCGCGTCATCTACGTCGGGAAGGCGAAGAGCCTGCGCAGCAGGCTGAACAGCTACTTCGCCGACCCCGCCGGGCTGCACCCGCGCACGCGGCAGATGGTGCAGTCGGCAGCCGGTGTCGACTGGGTCGTCGTCGGCACCGAGGTCGAGGCGCTGCAGCTGGAGTACTCCTGGATCAAGGAGTTCGACCCGCGCTTCAACGTCAAGTACCGCGACGACAAGAGCTACCCCTGGCTCGCCGTCACCCTCGCGGAGGAGTTCCCGCGGCTGCAGGTCATGCGCGGCCCGAAGAAGCCCGGCGTCCGCTACTTCGGGCCCTACGCGCATGCCTGGGCGATCCGCGAGACGCTCGACCTGCTGCTGCGGGTCTTCCCTGCCCGAACGTGCAGCAACGGGGTCTTCCGGCGGGCCGGGCAGGTCGGCCGGCCGTGCCTGCTCGGCTACATCGACAAGTGCTCGGCCCCCTGCGTCGGCCGCGTGACGCCCGAGGAGCACCGCGCCGTCGTCGAGGACTTCTGCGACTTCATGGCCGGCGGCACGGCCAGGCACGTCAAGCGGCTCGAGCGGGAGATGGCGGCCGCGGCCGAGGCCCAGCAGTACGAGCGGGCGGCCCGGCTCCGCGACGACGTCGGCGCGCTGAACCGGGCGCTGGAGAAGCAGGCGGTGGTGCTGCCCGACGGCACGGACGCCGACGTCGTCGGCGTGGCCGAGGACGCGCTGGAGGCGGCGGTGCAGGTCTTCCACGTCCGCGGCGGCCGGGTGCGCGGTCAGCGCGGCTTCGTCGTCGACAAGGTGGAGGAGCTCACCACCGGCGAGCTGGTGGGGCAGTTCCTCGCCCAGGCCTACGGCGACGAGGACACCGGCCTCGACGACGCCGTCGGCACAGCAGGTGACGACGCGGTGGAGCGCCGGATGCAGCCGGGCGCGGTGTACCGCCTCGACGAGAGCGACGACGTGCCGCGCGAGGTGCTCGTGCCCGCGCTGCCCCCGGACGCCGACGCGCTCACCGACTGGCTCTGCCGGCTGCGCGGCACCAACGTCTCGCTGCGGGTGCCGCAGCGGGGCGACAAGAAGGCGCTGCTCGAGACGGTCACCCGAAACGCGGGCCACGCCTTCGCGCTGCACAAGACCAAGCGGGCGAGCGACCTCACCGCGCGGTCGCTCGCGCTGCAGGAGCTGCAGGACGGCCTCGGCCTCGACCAGGCGCCGCTGCGCATCGAGTGCTTCGACGTGAGCAACCTGCAGGGCACGTCCGTCGTCGCGAGCATGGTCGTGTTCGAGGACGGGCTGCCGCGCAAGAGCGAGTACCGGCGGTTCGCGGTGCGCGGCCGGCCCGGTGCGGAGCAGGCACAGGACGACACCGCGTCGATGCACGAGGTGGTCCGCCGCCGGTTCAGCCGCTACCTCGAGGAGCGCTCGGCCACCGGCCAGCTCGACGAGGCGGAGACCGGCTCGCACGCCGGGCTCGACGAGGAGACGGGGCGTCCCAAGCGGTTCGCCTACCCGCCGCAGCTGGTGGTCGTCGACGGCGGCCCGCCACAGGTCGCCGCGGCGCAGCGCGCGCTCGACGAGCTCGGCATCGACGACGTCGCCGTCGCCGGCCTGGCCAAGCGGCTCGAGGAGGTCTGGCTGCCCGGCGAAGCCGACCCGGTCGTCCTGCCGCGCACCAGCGAGGCGCTGTACCTGCTGCAGCGGGTGCGCGACGAGGCGCACCGCTTCGCGGTCGCCTACCACCGGCACAAGCGCAGCAAGAGCATGGTGGAGTCGGCGCTCGACGGGGTCCCCGGCCTGGGCCAGACGCGGCGCAAGGCGCTGCTGCGACACTTCGGCTCGCTCAAGCGGCTCCGGGCCGCCACGGTCGAGGAGGTCATGGACGTGCCGGGCATCGGGCGGCGCACCGCCGAGGCGGTGCTCGCCGCCGTCACCGTGCCGGCGCCCGCGGCGGACGGGACGCCGGCGTTCGACCCGGTGACGGGCGAGGTGGTCCCGTGAGCGCCCCGGCGACCCCCGCGCCGGAGCTCGAGCTCGCCGTCGTCACCGGCCTGTCCGGCGCGGGTCGCTCGACCGCGGCCAAGTGCCTGGAGGACCTGGGCTGGTACGTCGTCGACAACCTGCCACCCACGCTCGTCCCGACGCTCGTCGACCTGGGCGCGCGCTCCCAGGGCGCCGTCCGCCGGATCGCCGCGGTCGTCGACGTCCGCTCGCGTGGTTTCAGCACCGACCTGCGGGCCGCGCTGCAGGGGATCGCCAGGCAGGGCGTGCGCCCCCGCGTGCTGTTCCTCGAGGCGTCCGACGACGCCCTGGTGCGCCGCTTCGAGAGCGTCCGGCGGCCGCACCCGCTGCAGGGCGAGGGGCGACTCGTCGACGGCATCGCCCGGGAGCGTGCGCTGCTGCGCGACGTCCGCGGCGAGGCCGACCTCGTCCTCGACACCACGGGCCTGAACGTGCACGAGCTGCGGGCCAAGGTGGTGGCGGCCTTCGGCGAGCGGGACGCCTCCGACCGGCTCCAGCTGACCGTCCTGTCGTTCGGCTACAAGTACGGGCTGCCCGTGGACGCCGACCTGGTCGTCGACTGCCGCTTCCTGCCCAACCCGCACTGGATCCCGGAGCTGCGGCCGCACACGGGGCAGGAGGCGCCGGTGCGCGACTACGTGCTGGGCCAGCCCGGTGCGGGTGAGTTCCTCGACCGGTACGAGGGCCTGCTGCGGCTGCTGTTCGAGGGCTACCGGCGCGAGGGCAAGCGGTACGTCACGCTCGCCGTCGGCTGCACCGGCGGCAAGCACCGCAGCGTCGCCATGAGCGAGCAGCTGGCCGGCCGGCTCGCGTCGGACGACGGCGCGCCCGTCGACGTGAGCGTCGTCCACCGCGACCTGGGGCGCGAGTGAGGCCCCCCGCGAACGGGCCGCGGGTCGTCGCGCTGGGCGGCGGCCACGGGCTGGCGGCCTCCCTGCAGGCGCTGCGCCGTGTGACGCCGCACGTCACCGCCGTCGTCACCGTCGCCGACGACGGCGGGTCGAGCGGGCGGCTGCGGCAGGAGCTCGGCGCGCTGCCCCCCGGCGACCTGCGCATGGCGCTGTCCGCGCTGGCCGGCGACGACGACTGGGGCCGCAGCTGGGAGCGGCTGCTGCAGCACCGGTTCGCCGGCGAGGGGCCGCTCGCGGGCCACGCGGTCGGCAACCTCGTGCTTGCCGGACTGGCGCAGACGACGGGGAACCCGGTCGCCGCCCTCGAGCTGGTCGGCCGGCTGCTCGGTGCCGTGGGCCGCGTGCTCCCGATGTCGTGCAGCCCGCTGGAGATCGTCGCCGAGGTGGTGGGCCTCGACGACGACCCGACCTCGGTGCGCCAGGTCGTCGGCCAGGTGGCCGTCGCGACGACGACCGGCGCCGTCGCCGCGGTGCACCTGCGGCCCGAGGAGCCCGAGGCGTGCCTCGAGGCGGTCGAGGCGGTGCGCGCCGCCGACTGGGTGGTGCTCGGGCCCGGCTCGTGGTTCACGAGCGTCCTGCCGCACCTCCTGGTACCTGGCCTGCGTGACGCGCTCGTCGAGACGCAGGCGCGCCGGCTGGTCGCGCTCAACCTCGCGGCGCAGACGGGAGAGACCTCCGGCTTCTCGCCCGAGGCGCACCTGGAG
>DATMJH010000050.1:0-22977 GCA_035554015.1 Mycobacteriales bacterium | reverse complement strand
GCTCGGAGAAGGTCAGCTCGTCACCCACCCGCACCGGCGTGGCCGGCGACAGGTACGGGCGGTCGGTGGCCGAGCGGCGCGTGTCGCTGCCGTCGTCGAGCACGATGCTCCGCAGCCGGTTGCCGGCGGCGATCGCCGCCGCCTCTGCGGTGCCCGGCCGCGCCAGCTCGGTCGGCTGCACGAGCCGGCCGCCCTCGGACAGCGTGAGCTCGCCGAACCGGGTGAGGTCGAACACCTCGCTGACGGTGAGGGTGTCGGCCGGCTGCACCAGCATCCCCTCGAGCCGCTCGCGCGCGACGTCGTCGGCGGGCAGGTCGAGCGGCGCGGCGGCGGGCAGGACGGCGGTGCCGCAGACCTCGGCCGCCGTCGCCGCGATCTGCGTCTGGCCGAAGCGCTCACCCGCCTGCCCGGTCACGGTGACGACGTCACCCAGGTCCACGGCGAGCGGGCCGGCGACGAACACGCCGTCGGACGTCGCCGGGTCGCCGTCGCCGTCGGCGTCCTGCAGGTGGTAGCCGGACAGGCCCGGCAGGTCACCGACGACGACGCCGCGCACGGTGACCGTCTGGCCGGCGAGCGGCGTGCTGGCGCCGCTGCCCTGCACCGCCCCGATCTCGTGCGTCGGGGCGGCGTCGCACGCCGACGCCGCCGGGGCGCTGGGGAGCGGCGGGTTGACCTGCCCCCGCGTCGCCGGCGCCGGTGGCTGCCAGGCGCGCTGGCCGGTCGCCGGGTCGAGCCGCAGCTGCAGTGACCAGCCGTCGGGCGTGCTCGACCCCTCGGCGACGCCGAGGTCGGTGCTGGTCATGCCGTCCGCGGGGCCGCCGACGGCGGTGAAGACGCCCTCGTAGGAGAGGAACTGCGCGACGGTGCCGTCCGGGCGCACCAGCGCGAGCCCGTCGGGGCTGCCGTTCTGCAGGCCGTTGACCGGGTAGTCGAGCACGGCGACCGCCGGCCCGTCTGACGGCGCGGTCACGGGCGGCAGCGCCGGGGCGCTCGGAGAGGTGTAGACGGCGCCGCCGGTGCCGTTGTACCGGACCACCTGCCAGGCCTGCGTCGTCGTGCCGGGCGGCAGCTGGACCTCGACGAACTCGCCGCTGTCGGTGCCCTCGTCGTCGTAGTGGATCTCGCTGACGAACGGCTCGGCCGGCTCGACGGCGGCGGCCGGGACGACCGGCAGCCCGGCCGCGAGCAGGGCGCTGAGGACGGCGGCGAGGGCGGGCAGGCGCAGGAGCACGGCGGTTCCAGGGAGTCTCGACGGCAGCGGCGCGCGGACGTTAGGACCGCCCGGTGTACGGCGGCCGTCGCCGACATGGCCGGGCGGCGACCCGCGGCCGTCCGGCACGAATGCGGACGCAACCGGGCAAGTCGCCGCCCGCCGGACAGCCGCTGTTCGCCTGCCGGCAGCCGGCGCGACAGGTCCGGGTCGTGAGGTCCTCCCGTCCGCAAGCCCGACCCCTGGGAGACCTCGTGCGCATCCGCACCCTCGTCGCGCTGCCCGTCGCCGCAGCGGCCCTGGCCGCCGGCCTGCCGCTCGTCGCCGCCGGCGCCACCGCCGGCACGAAGGACGGCGCCGGCCCGCTCGTCTTCGGCCACCGTGGCGCCTCCGGCTACCGCCCGGAGCACACGCTCGAGAGCTACGACCTCGCCATCCGCATGGGCGCCGACGTCATCGAGCCCGACCTGGTGAGCACCAAGGACGGCGTCCTGGTCGCCCGCCACGAGAACGAGATCGGCGGCACGACCGACGTCGAGGAGAAGTTCCCCGCCCTGCGCACCACGAAGGTCGTCGACGGCCGGTCGATCACCGGCTGGTTCACCGAGGACCTCACCCTGGCCCAGCTCAAGACGCTGCGCGCCGACGAGCGGCTGCCGGACGTGCGGCAGGAGAACACGATCCTCGACGGGCGCTACGCGGTGCCCACCCTGGACGAGGTGCTCGCGCTCGCCGCGGCGGCGAGCAAGCGGTACGGCCGCACCATCGCGGTGGCGCCGGAGACCAAGCACCCGACGTACTTCGACTCCATCGGCCTCAGCCTCGAGGAGCCGCTGCTCGCCGACCTGCGCGAGGCGCGGATGGACAAGGCGAAGAGCCCGGTCTACGTGCAGTCGTTCGAGGAGGCCAACCTGCGCGACCTGCGCCGGCTCGGCGCCCGCGTGCAACTCGTGCAGCTCACCAGCGCGCGTGGGAAGCCCTACGACCACGTGGTGTCCGGCGACCCCGAGACCTACGCCGACATGACCACGCCCGCCGGCCTGCGCGAGATCGCCACGTACGCCGACGTGCTCGGCCCGGACAAGACGCAGATCTTCCCGCGCGACGCCCAGGGCCGCACCGGCGCCCCGACCGGCCTGGTCGCCGACGCGCACGCCGCGGGCCTGACCGTCGTTCCCTACACCGTCCGCGCGGAGAACCAGTTCCTGCCGGCCCAGTACCGCAGCAGCGACGACCCGAACGCCTACGGCGACGTGCTCGCCGAGCTCCGTGACCTGTTCGCCATCGGCATCGACGGCGTCTTCATCGACCAGCCCGATCTCGGCGTGATCGCCCGCAAGGAGTCCTGACATGACCACGACCACCACCCGGCGCCGGCTCGCGGCCGGCCTGTGCGGTGCCGCCGTGACGGCGACGCTGCTGACCGCGGCCGCCACCACGGCGGCCGCCGCCCCGGCCGCGGCGCAGGGCCCCGAGCCCGTCGCCGTGCAGCTGCTGGCGCTCAACGACTTCCACGGCGCCCTCGAGCCTCCGGGCGGGTCGGGCGGCCGCATCCAGACCGACGAGCACGGCCACACGGTCGACGCCGGGGGCGCCGAGTACCTCGCCACGCAGCTCGAGGCGCTCGCGGCAGAGGTGAAGAAGAACAACACCATCACCGTCGCAGCGGGCGACCTCATCGGCGCCTCGCCGCTGCTGTCGGCCGCCTTCCACGACGAGCCGACGATCGAGTCGCTCAGCCTGGCGGGGCTCGACTACGCCAGCGTCGGCAACCATGAGTTCGACGAGGGCGCCGCCGAGCTGCTGCGCATCCAGAACGGCGGCTGCCATCCGGACGACGGCTGCGCCGACGGCACGCCGTACGAGGGCGCCGGCTTCCAGTACCTGTCGGCGAACGCCTTCGTCGACGAGACCGGCGAGCCGCTGCTGCCGCCGTACGCGGTGCACAAGGTGCAGGGCATCGAGATCGGCTTCATCGGCATGACGCTCGAGGACACCAAGCAGATCGTCAGCCAGCAGGGCGTCGCCGGCCTCACCTTCGCCGACGAGGCGCAGACGGCGAACCGGTACGCCGAGGAGCTGCGCGCCCAGGGCGTCGAGGCGATCGTCGTGCTGCTGCACGAGGGCGGCTCGCAGAGCGGCACGGGCTCCTGGGACGTCAACGGCTGCAACGGCTTCGGCGGCCCCGTCGTCGACATCACCGAGCGGATGACCGACGCCGTCGACGTCGTCGTCACCGGCCACACCCACCAGGCCTACAACTGCACGATCGACGGCAAGCTGGTCACGAGCGCGTCGTCGAACGGCCGGCTGGTCACCGACATCGACCTGCTCGTCGACCGCCGCACCGGTGACGTCGTGAGCAAGACCGCCGACAACACCGTCGTGGTCCGCACCCAGGAGAAGGCCGCCGAGCAGACGACGCTGATCGAGCGCTACCGCACCGCGCTCGGACCGGTCGCCAACGAGGTCGTCGGCACCACGGCGGAGGCCATCACCCGCTCGCAGGAGACCCTGTACGGGTCGGTGAGGGGCGAGTCGGCTCTCGGCAACCTCATCGCCGACGCCCAGCTCGCCGCCACCGACGACGAGGCCGGCGCCGTCGCGGCGCTCATGAACCCCGGTGGCGTCCGTGCCGACCTCGACGCCGGCCCGGTGACGTACGAGGAGGCGTTCACGGTGCAGCCGTTCGCCAACAACCTCGTCACGATGGACCTGACCGGCGCCCAGCTGCAGTGACTGCTGGAGCAGCAGTTCCAGGTCAACCGCACGCTCTACCCGTCGGCCACGCTGCGGTACGCGGTCGACAGCGCCGGCACGACCGCCACCGGCGACCCGTGCACCGGCAGCCGCGTCGTCGACGACAGCGTGCGGATCGGCGGGGTCGCAGTCGACCCGGCCGGGGTGTACCGGATCACGGTGAACAGCTTCCTCGCCGGCGGCGGGGACGGCTTCTCGGTGCTGACCGGCGGCACCGACCGGGTCACCGGCGACATCGACCTCGACGCGCTCACGGCGTACCTCGGGGCCAACAGCCCGGTGTCGGCGCCCGCGCTCGACCGGATCGCCGTGCAGTAGGACGCCGGCAGGCTCGGCGGCCCCGCGTCCGGTCGACGCGGGGCCGCTGCGTCTTCGCCCACGGTTCACCCGCCGGTCAGGAGGACGGCGCGGCCGTCCGGCGAACCCGACGTCATGCGCACCCGCCTGCTGACCCTCGCCCTCCCGCTGCTCGTCGCCGCCGGCCTGCCGGCGAGCGCCGTCGAGCCGACCGCCCGACCCGACAGCCCGGTGCTCAACATCGCGCACCGCGGGGCGAGCGGCCTGGCGCCGGAACACACCATCGCCGCCTACGACCTCGGCCTCGCGCTCGGCGCCGACCTGATCGAGCAGGACGCGCAGCTGACCGCTGACGGCGTCCTGGTCGCGCTGCACGACGCCACGCTCGACCGCACCGCCCGCGGCCCGGCCGAGAACTGCACCGGCCGGGTCGCGACCAAGACGCTGGCGCAGCTGCGCACCTGCGACGTCGGCACCTGGTTCAACGAGCGCTACCCGGACCGCGCGCGACCGGAGTTCGCCGGTGCCCGCATCCCGACGATGTCGGAGGTCTTCTCCCGCTACGGCGACGGCGTCGCCTACCACGTCGAGATCAAGGACGGCGACCCTCGCTCGGTGCGCGAGCTGCTCCGGCTGCTCGACGTGCACGGCCTGCGCGACGACGCGCACACCTCCTGGCGGGTGCTGCTGCAGTCGTTCAACCCGGCCGACCTGCTGCTCGCCCGCACGCTGGACCCGGCGCTGCCGACGGTGCAGCTGCTCGCCGCGGCGCCGCCCGCCGGACCGGCGCGGGACGTCCTGCTCGACCGGGTGGCCACCTACGCCGACGGCGTCGGGCCGTCGGCCGGCGGTGTCGACGCCGCGTTCGTCCAGGCGGCGCACGCGCGCTGCCTGCAGGTGCACCCTTACACCGTCGACGACGCGGACCGGCTGCGTGCCCTCGTCGACGCCGGCGTCGACGGCGTGTTCACCAACCGCCCCGACGTGCTCGACGAGGTGCTCTTCCCGGACCGCTCGCAGGTGCGTGCGGAGGATGCCGGCGTGCGCAACGCCGCCGCGGCGGCCGGGCGCTCGCGCGACTGCAACGGGTGACGGTCGCGGCAGAGCTTCTCCGGCTCGGGCCCGGCTCCCGCACCGGGCTGCCGAACCGGTTTCCGGTGCAGGGCTTTCTGTTCGGACATCCCGCACCTGCGGACCGGCTCGAGCTGTGACCTGACCGACGGACGTCGGTTGGGTGGACGGACGCCGAAAGGTCCGTGACGGCAGGCAGAACAGTGCGCCAGCGGGCCTCGCGGCGGCGCGGCGACGGGCAGCATGCTCCGGTGGACGACGTCCTTCCGCCGCCCGCCCGTTCCCGCCTGCGCCGGCTCACCACGGGCCGGCCCGCCGTCGACGCGGTGCTCGTGCTCGCCGCGCTGGTCGTGCCGCTCGTCGCCAGTCACCACGACGGCCTCGGGTGGCTGCGGCTGGTCGACCTCACCGTCTACCGCGACGGCGGCGAGTCCGTGCTCGTCGGCCGTCCGGTCTACGAGCAGACCGCGGAAGGCACCGGGCTGCCCTTCACCTACCCGCCGCTGGCGGCGCTGCTCGCCGTGCCGCTCGCGCTCACCGACCTCGACGTCGCCCGGTGGGCGTCGAGCGCGCTCGGGCTCGCCATCGTCGGCTGGGTCTGCGCGCGGTGCGCCCGGCCGCTGCTCGACCGGGCCGGCGACCGCCGGCTGGTGCTGCTCGCGCTGCTGGTGGCCGCAGCCGTGTGGCTGTACCCGGTGCGCGAGACGCTCCGCTTCGGTCAGGTGAACCTCGTCCTGCTCGCGCTCGTGCTCGCCGACCTGACCGCTCGGTCCCCGCGCTGGCCACGCGGTGCTCTCGTCGGCCTCGCGATGGCGATCAAGCTGACGCCGGGCATCTTCGTCCCGTACCTGTGGCTCTCGGGGCGGCGGCGCGCTGCCGTGGTGGCGGCCGGCACGGCGGCCGGTCTCACGGTGGCGGTGTGGCTGGTGGCGCCGGGCACGTCACGGGCCTTCTGGCTCGATGCGCTCCTGCAACCGGAGCGGCTGGGAGACAACGACAACGCGAGCAACCAGTCACTGCGCGGCATGTTGATGCGGGCACCGCTGCCGGAGGACCTGGTCTCCGTGGGCTGGGTCCCGCTCGCGGCCCTCGTGGCGCTCCTCGGGCTGCGCCGCGCGGTCCAGGCGCACCGCGCGGGTGACGAGGTGCTCGCGGTCGGGCTGGTCGGCCTGCTCGCGGTGCTGTGCTCCCCGGTGGCCTGGATGCACCACCTGGTCTGGCTGCTGCCCCTGCTCGCGGCCGTGCTCTCCGACGGGCGCGACCGCGGGCGCGTGCGTCTCGTCGCCGCGGTCTGGGCGCTCTTCACGCTGAAGATCGTGTGGTGGTGCAGCACGCTGCTGCGCTGGGACTGGTCGCTCGAGCCGCTGTGGTGGATCGGTCAGAACGCCTTCGGCCTGGGCGCGCTCGCCCTGCTGCTCCTGGTCCCGATACCGGCAGCCGGCGGCGAGAGCTCCGCCGAGCCGACCCCGGAGAAGGCCGACGCGCCGGTCGAGCGCGCCGCCGCGCGAGCCTGAACGTCAGCGGTACTCCGGGTTGTGCAGCCCCCACCTGGTGCCGTCGTCCCACGCCGTCCGCACGTTGCCGTGGGCAGGCATGCCGCCGGCGTCCTTGAGCAGCCGCGCCAGGTGCAGCAGATTCCAGCACAGGAACGTCAGGTTGCGGTTGGTGAAGTCGCTGTCGACGCCGGCCCGGCTGCCGTCGTCGAGCAGGTCGCCGTAGCTCGGACCCGGCCCGACCTCGCCGATCCACCCGGCGTCGGCCTGCGGCGGGATCACGTACCCGAGGTGCTGCAACGAGTACAGGACGTTCATGGCCACGTGCTTGACGCCGTCCTCGTTTCCGGTGACGACGACGCCACCGACCCGCCCGTAGTAGAGGTACTGGCCGGCGTCGTTGGTCAGGCCGCTGTAGGAGTAGAGCCGCTCGATGACGCGCGTGCACACCGACGACTTGTCACCCAGCCAGATCGGCGTGCCCAGCAGCAGGATGTCGGCGTCCAGCACCCGTTGCTGGATCGCCGGCCAGTCGTCCCGGTCGGCGCCGTGCTCGGTCATGTCCGGCTGCACGCCCGGAGCGATGACGTGGTCGACGGCGCGCACGACGTCGACCTCGACGCCCTGGTCGCACAGCAGCCCGATGGCGCGGTCGAGCAGCAGCTGGGTGTGCGACAGACCGGGCGACGGCGTCAGCGTGCAGTTGACGACGACGGCGCGCAGGTCGTCGTAGCGGGCCGGCGGCGACGGCATGGCGGGCTCCCCCCTCGCCGGCGGCGCGGCACCGCCGGTCGTGCGCATGCTGCGCTCATGACCGCTCCGGTGCCAGTCCGCTCACCCGTCGGTGCGACCCGGTCCGTCGTTCTCGCGTTCGTCGAAGCGCCGGACGCGTCGGGCGACCAGTGCCAGCACAGCCGTCACGGCACCGACTCCGACCCAGCCGGTGAGCCCGGTCGCCGCGAGCTGCCTGCCGTCGGCGGCCGGCGGCGGCGCCGCGCCGCCCGGTGACGCAGCCAGTGGCAGGACGACCGGCTGCGGCGCGTCCGCGGGCCGGTCCGCCCGTGGTGCGGTCTGCACCCCTCCGGGTGACAGCCTGTTCGCGCCGCGCACCACCTGCCAGGTCGTGTCGAGCCGCTGGCCGGCGCTGGGCTGCTGCACCGTGTCGACGAACCAGAACTCGCCCTGCACACGCTCGGGCGTGACGTCGAGCAGCAGGTAGCCGTTGCTGTCGAGCTCGACGTACTTCGTCGACGGGTTCTGGGTGCGGATCGCCTGCTCGAGCGCGAGCGAGGAGGTGCGCGGCGGGCTCCCGAACTGCTCGTCGAAGTTGCTGCTCGTCACCGACGTGGTCACCAGCTCGACCGCCGCCGGCGCGGTGAGCACGTCGAACGGGTCCTCGGTGAGGTCGTTCGCCCAGCTGGTGTGGATGTCGCCGGTCAGGACGACGACATCGTCCACGCCGCTCGCCCGCAGGAAGCCCAGCAGCCGGTCGCGCTCGGCCTCGTACCCGTCCCAGATGTCGGTCGCGAGGTTGACGCCCTCGGTCGGCACGCCGGACTGCCCGATCGAGGCGAGCGCGAGCGAGACGTCCTGCGGGACGTTCTGCAGCTTCAGCTGGGACACCAGCACCTGGTTGAGCACCAGCTTCCACGCCGCGTCGGAACCGGCCAGGGCCTGCTCGAGAAAGGTGCGCTGCGTCGCGCTGTACATCTGCCGGTCCGGGTCGGCTGCGGCCGGGTCCTCGGAGAAGATCTCGCCGTCGTTGTAGCGGCCGGGCAGCTGCTCGGAGCGTCCCTCGAGCCGGGTGTCGATGACGACGAGGTCGGCCAACGCGAACGGCAGCGCGCGGTAGATGACCGTGGGATCGGCCGGGTCAGGCAGGCGCACGGGCATCCACTCGTCCCAGACCCGCTGTGCCACGGCCTTTCTCGCGGCGAACGGGCCGTGCTCGGCCGGGTCGTGCCGGTTGGCGCCGTCGAACCAGGCGTTGTTAGCGCTCTCGTGGTCGTCCCAGGTGACGACGAACGGGTGCTGCTGGTGCACGCGCTGCAGGTCGGGGTCGAGCTTGTACTGCGCGTGCCGCCGTCTGTACTCCGCGAGCGTGTAGATCTCGGTGCGCGGGTCGATGAACCGCTCACCGGGGGCGTCGTCCTTGTTCGCCTCCTCGTAGATGTAGTCGCCGAGGTGCAGGACGGCGTCGACGTCGGCCTCGGCGATGCGGGCGTAGGCGTTGAAGAAGCCCTGGTCGTACTTGGAGCAGGAGGCGACGGCGAAGCGCAGCCGGTCGGTCTCGCCCGACGGCGCCGTCTTCGTGCGGCCGACCATCGATCGCTTCCCGAGCGCCTCGAAGGCGTAGTAGTAGGTGGTGGCCGGCGACAGCCCCGTCGGATCCACCTTCACGGTGTGGTCGCGCTCGAGCCGGGCGTTGGTCGCGCCGCTCGCGACGACGTCCGACAGCGCCGGGTCACGCGCGAGCACCCAGCGCACCGGCACGTCGCCGCTGCCGCCGGTGACGCGGGTCCAGAGGACCACGCGGTCGGCCAGCGGGTCGCCCGAGGCGACGCCGTGGACGAAGGGCAGCAGCGAGGCGTCGGGCTCGGCGTCGGCGAGGGCACGTACCGGCAGCAGCGGCACGGCGGCGGCCGCAGCCGCCGAGCCCTTGAGGAAGGTCCGACGGTCGAGAGTCACGAGGACATGGTGCGCGAGCCGGGTGAACGGCTGAGGAACGCCGCGCTGGCCTCGTCCGGGTGGCCGACGAGCGGCGCTCCTGACGGGGATCAGTCGCGCCGCCACCAGTGCTGGGCGATCACTGAGATGACACGCGCGGCGATTCGCGGTGCGATCGCCCGGTAGTCAGCGGCAAGCAGGCAGTACCGGGCACCTGCTACGCCGACCCGCCGGCGCGTCACAGCACGATCGCCCGGCAGTCGGCACGGGCGACGCACGCAGGGCGCTGTGGCCGGACTCAGGCTGTCCTTCTCGTCGAGGGGCGAAGAGGGTGGGCCGGCAGCTACCGCTGCCCCTCGTGTACTGGCGGCGGTGCAATCCCGTCTCCCTGGTCTCCGCTCGACTCATGCTGTCCCGACGCCACGAAGGGGATGAGGATGGCGGCCGAAGCGATCGCGGCGGCCACCGGCAACGCGACGAGGCCTCGCCACCCGACACTGCTGCTGGCGACTGCGGTGCCGATCACCGCACACGGCAGGACGTAGAGACCGATCGACGCGATGCCCAGGACGCCGACGACCCACAGGGCGCCGACGACAGCCCACACGACGAACGGACCAGCGATTCGTCGCTCCACCTGCGCCTGCGCGTGACTCATCGACGTCCCCGGGTCCGGCGTGTCCGCCTTGCCGGAGGCTGGCAGGCCGCCCGCTGATCGTCAACCGCCGTGCCAGGGGCCGACCCGCCGCCGCAACGAGGGCGAGAAGCGTGCGATCTACGCCGAGGTCGACGTCACGCCGGCGCGACGGGCGCTCGCGCCCGTGACCGCAGCGCCCGGCCGGCCAGCGCCGCCTGCCACGGCGACAGCACCGCCGTAGCGGCGAGCAGCCCCAGCGAGACGGGGAGCCGGAAGGCGTCGTCGCCGAGCAGCAGGTGGACGCCGTGGAAGACCACCGCGAACAGCCCGGCCGCAGCCAGCACTGCCGACAGGACGTCGCCCGAGCGACGGCCGAGCCCGAGGGCGACGGCGCCGTGCAGCACGAGCAGCACGATCGGAGCGTTGAGGAGCACGAACAGCTGGACGCCGCCGGGCAGGCCGAACAGCGTCCACTCCTGCCAGTACGCGGCGTCGACCTGGTGGCACAGCAGCACGGTGGCGTTCCCGGCGTACACGCGCCGGTGCAGGAGCCCGCTCACGACCGCAGTCTCCGCGGCTCGTCCATGACCCGGCGGGTCATCGCTGTCCTCTTCCGGCGTGCCCGCGCGTCGTCCACCATGACGGCACCCGGCCGTCCCCGCTCTGGAGGTCGACATGCAGTACGTGCTCCTGCTCAGCCACGCTCCCGACGCCTGGGAGCAGCCCGACGCCGCTCAGCCGGCCGACTGGGCGCCTACACGCTGGCCCTGCAGGAGGCCGGCATCCTCGTCGGCGGTGCCGCGCTGCAGGCCAACGAGACCGCCACCACCGTGCAGGTGCGTGAGGGCCAGCGGCTGGTCACCGACGGCCCGTTCGCCGAGACCAAGGAGCACCTCATCGGCTACTACGTCATCGACGTCGACGGCCTGGACGAGGCGCTCGAGTGGGCGGCGAGGGTGCCGAACGTGCGCACCGGAAGCGTCGAGGTGCGGCCGGTCACCCCCGGCAGTGACGTCGCGACGATGGTCGCGAAGACCGGCGCGTCGGTCGGCACCGGCACGGGGTGAACGACCTCGAGCGCGCGTTCCGCGGCGAGCGGGCGCAGGTCGTCGCGTCGCTCGCGCGACGGCTCGGCGACCTGCAGCTCGCGGAGGACGCCGTGCAGGAGGCGTTCGTCGCGGCAGCGGCGACGTGGCCGGCGTCGGGCGTCCCAGACCGGCCGGGCGCCTGGCTGACGACGACGGCCTGGCGCAAGGCGCTGGACGTGCTGCGGCGCGAGCGCGCGTCGGCGCGTGACGTGCCGGAGCAGGCCACCGGACCGCCCGACGAGCCCGGGCTGGGCAGCGAGGACTCCGTGCTCCAGCTGCTGCTCACGTGCTGCCACCCGGCGCTCGCGCCGGAGGCACGGGTCGCGCTGACCCTGCGGCACGTCGCCGGGCTGTCCGCTCGCGAGATCGCCGCGGCGTTCCTCGTCCCCGAGGAGACGATGGCCAAGCGGCTCGTGCGCGCCCGGGCGAAGGTCCGCGACAGCGGGATCCGGTTCGAGCTGCCGGAGCCCGCCGCGCTGCCCGAGCGGCTGTCGGCGGTGCACGCCGTCGTCTACCTGGTGTTCTCCGAGGGATACCACGCCTCCGGCGACGGCCCCGCAGTACGGGCACAGCTGTGCGACGAAGCGGTGTGGCTGGCCCGCCAGCTGCACCGTCTCGTGCCGGACGACGCCGAGACCACCGGACTGCTGGCGCTGCTGCTTCTGCAGCACGCGCGAACCGGCGCCCGGACCGACCCGGCCGGCCGGCTGGTGCCCTTCGACGAGCAGGACCGCACCCGATGGGACGCCGGCGCGGTGGCCGAGGCCCGCGCGCTGCTCGCACGGACCGGCTCCCGGCCCGTGGGGCCCTACCAGGTGCAGGCGGCATCGCGGCACTGCACGCCGCGGCGCCGACGCCGGACGAGGTCAGCTGGCCGCATGTCGCCGACCTCTACGCGCTGCTGGACCGGCTGGCGCCCTCACCCGTGGTCACCGTGAACCGGGCCGTGGCGGTGGCTCGCGCCGACGGAGCGCACGCGGCGCTCGCCCTGCTCCAGCCGGTGCTCGCGTCCGGCCAGCTGGACCGCTACGCCCCACTGCACGCGGCGCACGCGGACGCCCTCGAGCGAGCCGGTGACATCGCCGGCGCGGCGGCCGCCTGGCGACGTGCCGCCGGGCTGACGTCGAACCCGGCCCAGCGGACCGAGCTGGACCGGCGCGCCGCCGCTGCCGGGCAGCCGGCACGAGCTGACGGCGGCCCGCCCTGACCGGAGGCCGCGACACAGCCGGGCGCCTACGACGCGGAGGTCAGGTGGTGACGAGCAGCGGCGCGGTGGTGACCCGCGCGCCGTCCGCGCGCGTGACCACCGCGTAGACCCAGTGCGCGCCGTCCGGCCGCGGGCTCGGCGACGTCGGCACCGTCCAGTGCATCCGGGTCGTGCGCTCGCCGGGCTCCCACGGTCGCTCGAGCACGGTCGCGCCGGGCGGTGGCGCCTCCTGCCCGCCCTTGTAGGTGGCACGACCGCCGCTGGTCACGTAGCGGCGGTGCTGCTCGGCGTACGCGGCCTCGTGCTGCGAGAGCTTCGCGCGCGGCAGGTCGTTGTCGCCGAAGTAGTGCGCGGCCACGACGTCGTCGAGCGGGCGGTCCTGTACAAGCGCGACCGCGGCGATGCGGCTGTCGGCCGTGCCGGCGTCGACGACGAGCTGCAGCCGGGCGCCCGGCTCCGCCTCGACGGTGGAGCCCATCCAGCGCCCGTCGCGGTCGCGCAGCGTCGCCCACAGGTCGGGGCGTTCCGAGGCGGCCGTGCGCCGCGCGGCGAGCCCGGACAGCAGCGCCGCCGGCGTCGCGTCGTCGGCGACGACGAGGGAGCGGTGCCCGGGGTAGAAGCCGGCGCCGTCGGTGCCGGCTCCCGGTGTCGCGTTGGCGAGCAGCCCGCTGGCCGCCCACGGGTGGAAGTCGCCGTTCATCACCGGCCCGACGGTCCACCCGCGCATCAGCGCGAACCAGTACCAGCCGGCCGCCCGCTCCCGGATCTCGATGGTCGCCATCCGGGCCGCAGCACCGGCGTCGTAGGCGTAGTCGTCCCAGTTCAGCGGGCCCTTGCTCGACGGGTGGTTGAACTGGCCGACGCCGTCCGCGCCGCCGGGCGACTCCACCAGCGGGCTGACGACCGGCCCCGGAGCGGTCGCGAGCCAGCGCCAGAACGGCGCCATGGTGAACGCCTCGTCCCGCCGCACCCAGCCGGCCGAGCCGATGACGTTGAGGTGGTTCTGCTGGTCGTTGGTCCACTCGAAGCCGCGCAGGAAGGCGAAGCCGTCACCGGTGTGCGCTGCGCACACCGCGGCGCTGCGGCTCCACGGATCGGCGCCCGCCGACGACGCCGGGAACACGTCGGAGTGCTCGGTGAGCGACAGGAAGTCCAGGCCGAGTTCGCCGGCGTGGGCGCGAACGTACGCCGCGACGACGTCGGAGGGTGCGTCGCCGTCGGAGTCGGTGGAGTGGTCGTGCAGGCTGCCGGCGAGCACCCGCCGGCCGCCGATCCTCGGGGCGGCGAACGGCCGCAGCGTGGGTGCGCCGGTGACCGTGCCCAGCGCTGGCCGGGCGAGCAGCGCCGTCCCGGCGAGCGCTGACCAGCGCAGGAACGAGCGGCGGGAGCAGGAGCAGGACATGTCGATCCCTCGGGGGACGAAGCGGTGCGGGGTGCTGCGTTCTTCGTCGCCCGGCGCGGGGCGTCCTGCCGGCGTGCGGTGAACATCGGGCGAACGACGTCGACGCTGACGTCGCGGCCTTCGCGGGACCCGGCGACGCCGGCTCAGTCGCCGGCCGCGTGCGAGTGCGAGTGCGTTCCGTGCGAGTGCGGCCGCGGGTGCTCCCAGCCCTTGCCGCCGATCACGCCCATGCCGTTGCCGGGGCTGCCCACAGGCAGGTCGGCGCGCGTGCGCCCGACCGGGGACGTCACCAGTCGCAGGCTGACGTCGTCGACCAGCGAGTCGTTCGAGCTGCCGTGCTGCCGTAGCCCGGTGAGGAGGACCTCCAGGCTCCGGGTGCCTCGGGGCAGGAGCAGGCTGGTCGGCCGGCGCAGCCAGGCACCGGTCTGGTTCACCAGCGGCGTCGACACGTCCAGCCGGCGGCCGCGCCCGTCCACCGCCCGCAGCTGCACCGTCGCGACGTCCCACTTGCTGTCGGCGCGCACCGCCGCCTCCACGACGCCGAGCGCGCGGCCGGCGTCGACGTCGTCGGCCCAGGCGGAGACGTCGACCGACTGCACCGCCCGGGCGCGGTCGCTGACGTCGCCGCTGCAGCCGCCGACGCTGAACAGCCGCGAGCCGGCGTACGGCAGCACCGGACGCAGCGGCGTCGTGCTGATCTCGGCTCCGTCGGTGAGCGAGCACTCCGGGCCGGTCACGGACTGCAGGCCGCCCTCGAGCACCCGCCAGCCGGCGACGCCGTCCTCCGCGCCGCCGTTGGCCAGCAGCTCGGCGCTCGTGCTGGTGCCGCCGACGGTGAAGCAGGCGTCGTCGCTCCACGGCGACCAGGCCCAGTGCTCGTCACGGAACCGCACCCGCCAGCAGTGGTCGCCGTCCGCCAGGTACGGCACCCGCCAGTGGTCGACGTCGACGCCGTCGTTGAGGTCCTCGCGAAACCACACGTTGCGGGCCCGGGTGGTGCTGCCCCACTCGTCGTAGGTCGGGTCGGCCCAGCTGCCGCCCGCCGGCCGCACCTGCCACTGCGCCTCGAGCAGCGCGTCGCCGTCGGTGTCGGCGAACGGCGCGTGCAGCACGACGTCGGACGTCGGCACAGCGGCCGAGGCGGGTCGTGCCGCGACCGGCTGCGCGGGCGGGGTGTTCGGGCCGCCGATGCGGATGTCGTCGCGCACCGACTGGCTGCGGAAGGCCTGCGGGTGGTCGCCGTGGTCGTCGCCCCCGGTCTGCCGCTGGATGCGGATCTCGGGGGTGTCGGTGACCGCCGCCTCGACGAGGACGTAGCCGTACTCGTCCCAGCTCATCTCGACCTCGTCGTGGTCGGCCATCTCGTAGTCGCCCCAGTCGTCGATGTTGCCGGCGGCCGAGGCGACGTTGAGCCAGAGGTGCGGCACGTCGCGCGACTGACCACGTGCGTAACCGTGCGTGTGCCCGAACAGGTGCCCGGAGATCGCACCGGTCCGGCTGCTCCAGTCCTCCAGTCGCCGCACGAAGTCGCACACCTGCGGGCTCTCGCCCGGCAGCCACAGCTCGCTCTTGCAGGGCGCGTGCACGCTGGCCAGCACGTAGCGCTTGCCGCTGCTCTCGGCGTCGCGCAGCTGCGCGTCGACGAAGGCGAGCTGTGCGGCGTAGCGCTCGAGCAGGCGCGCGCCGGTGAAGTTCGACTGCAACGTGAGCAGCCGCAGGTCCAGGAAGTCGGTGGCGTACCACTCCTCCTCGAAGCCGGCCGAGCCGTTGGCCGGCGGCGCGAAGTAGTAGAGGTAGTGCTCCATGGGCGTGTCGTGGTTGCCCATCGCCGGCAGCTGCGGCAGGTAGCGGAACAGCGCGTCGCCGGGGCGGAAGTACTCATCACGCCAGTCGTCGATGTCGGAGCCGCGGTTGACGAGGTCGCCGGGGACGATGATCCCGTCGAGCGTCTCGACGCACCGCGCCGGCTCGCCGCCGCACTCGTTGTCGACGATCGCCTGCAGCACCTTGGGGAACCACTCCTCGGCGATGTGGTTTCCCTGGATGTCGGAGATGGCGATGAACCGGCCCTGCTCCACACCGTCGCCGGGCTCCGGCCAGGTGCGGAAGCGCGCGGGCGGTGTCGTTCCCGCTGCCGTGACGACCCGGTACTCGTGGACGGTCCGCGAGGCCAGCCCGGTGAGGTCGGCGCGGTACACGGCCAGTGCCGGGGCGCCCACCGGCAGGGCGGGCGCCGCGTCGTTGACCGGCGGGCGCTCGGCGACGGCGGCCACCCGCGTCCAGTGCTGCTCGCCGACCGGTCGGTACTCGACCGCCATCGTCGGCCCGATCGCCTCCGGCGCCGGCTCGAACATCACCCGCATGCGGTCCGGACCAGGGTCGTTCAGGTACGGCGCGACGAGGAACCCCTCGACGGCCGGCGGCCGGTCGTACCGGCCGCCCGGTCCGGTCTCCGCCCCAGCGGCGGCGCCGGTGAGCGCGGCGAGGGCGGCGAGAGCGAGCAGCAGGAGCAGGCGGGTGCGGTGCATGCCGGCGTAGTTCCGCCGCCGACACCCGCGTCCTGCTGGACGCGAGATGTCGGCGGAGTGAAGTCTCGGCCGCTGTCCTGCAGACGGGGGTCACCAGCGTCGGGAGGGTGACGGGCCGCCCGGCCCGGTCGACCCGACAGCGGAGGGTGCGCCGTGAAGGCGATCCAGTTCGACAGCTTCGGCCCGCCCGAGGTCCTGCAGTACCGCCACCTGCCCCAGCCCGAGCCGGGACCCGGCCAGGTCCGCATCCGGGTGGAGTCGGCATCGGTGAACTACTCCGACACGATGCGCCGGCGCAACCTGCCCTACCCCTTCCCGACGCCGCTGCCGTTCGTGCCCGGCGGCGAGGTCGCCGGCGCCGTGCACGCGCTGGGGCCGGACGTCGACGGGCCGCCGGTCGGCACGCCGGTGTTCGCGCTGGCCGGTCCCGACGGGTCCACCGGCTACGCGCAGTACGCGCTGGCCGAGGCTGCGCGCGTCGTCCCGATCCCCGAGGGACTCGGGCCCGACGAGGCGTGCGGGCTGGTCGTCGCGGGCGGCACGGCGATGCTGGCGCTGACGGCGACGGCACGGCTCGCCCCCGGCGAGTCGGTCCTGGTCGAGGGGGCCGGCGGCGCCGTCGTCGACTACACCGCCCACGGCTGGGTCGAGGAGGTCCGCGAGCTCACCGGCGGCGGGGCCGACGTCGTGCTGCACTGCTCCGGCGCCGGCCTGCTGCCGCAGGCGCTGTCGTGCCTCGCCCCGTTCGGCCGGCTCGTCGTGACCGGGCTGGCCAGCGGCACACCCGGCGCGCTCAGCCCGCAGGAGCAGTCGGCCCTGCTGTACGCGCCTGCGCTGGGCCAGTCGGTGCACGGCTTCAACGTCGGGGCGTTCTTCGGGCTGCGCCCGGACGTGGCCGGGCAGGCGCTGGGCTCGCTCATCGGCCTGGTCGCGCAGGGCACGGTCAAGGTGCCGCCGCGGACCATGCTGCCGCTGTCCGCCGCCGCGGTCGCGCACCGCGACCTCGAAGAGCGCACGTCGGTCGGGAAGATCGTGCTCGAGCCCTGGGCGTGAGCAGCGAGCAGCGGCTACGCGAGGCGCTGCAGGTGCCCGACGACGACCTCGGCCAGGGCCTGCGTCTTCGACCAGCGCCGCGCTGTCCGGGCCGGGCGGCCGGTCAGCGCGGTGCCAGCTCCTGGCTGTGCAGCACCCGGCCCGCGACGTCGCGCAGCTGCACGGTCATGACACCGCTGCTGCCGTCGATGCGCACGTGCCCCAGGAACTGCAGGCCGTCGCTGGGCGGCTGGTTCGGCCGGTCCGCCGCCCGCGAGAACACCACCTGCGGGCCGAACGTGGCGTCGAGTGAGTTCGGGCCGAAGGTGCCGGCGTGCAGCGGGCCGGAGACGAACTCCCAGAACGGGTCGAAGTCCGTGAACGTCGCCTGCGCCGGGTCGTAGAAGTGCGCCGCCGTGTAGTGGACGTCGGCGGTCAGCCACACCACGTTGCGCACGTCTGACCGCTTGAGGTCCGACAGCAGGCGGGCGATCTCGAGCTCGCGACCGAGCGGGGCGCCGGGGTCGCGGTTCGCGATGCCCTCCTGCGCGACCGGCCCGTCGGGCACCACCAGACCGACCGGCATGTCGGAGGCGACCACCTTCCACAGCGCGGTCGACGCGCGCAGCTGCCGGCTGAGCCGGGTCAGCTGGTCCTCGCCGAGCAGGCGCGTGCCCGGTCCGGTGGTGTCGAGGTTGGCGCCGTTGGGGCCGCGGTGGCTGCGCAGGTCGAGCATGAACACCTCGACCAGCGGGCCGTACGGGATGGTCCGGTCGACGGTGTCGCCGGCCAGCGGCATGTACTCGAAGAACGCCTGCCGGGCCCGGGCGGCCAGCACGTCGACCCGCTTCTCGGTGTAGCGCGCGTCGCCGCCGCTGTCGCCCAGCACCTCACCGGGGAACCAGTTGTTGGTGACCTCGTGGTCGTCCCACTGCACGAGCATGGGCACCTGCGCGGCGAAGCGGCGCACGTTCTGGTCCAGCAGGTTGTAGCGGTACTGCCCGCGGAACTCCTGCAGCGTCTCGGCGACCTTGGTCTTCTCCGGGATGACGACGTTGCGCCACACCGTGCCGTCAGGCAGCGGAACGCGCTCGGCCATCGGGTTGTCGGCGTAGACGCTGTCACCGGAGTGCAGGAAGAAGTCCGGCTCGAGCCGGCGTACGGCCTCGAAGCCGAGCATGCCGCCGGTGTCGGGGTTGATGCCCCAGCCCTGGCCGGCGACGTCGCCGGACCAGGCGAAGCTGACGTCGCGCCGGTCGGTCGGCGCGGTGCGGAAGCTGCCGACGACCGGTTCACCGGCCCGGCCGGCGTTGCCCCGCTCGGCGAACTGCACCCGGTAGAACAGCTCGGTCCCGGACGGCAGGCCGGCCAGCAGCGCCTTGCCGGTGAAGTCGCTGTCCGGGCCGACGTCGACCGCCCAGCGCCTCCGCGGACCGCGGAAGCTCTCGGTCGCCGCGACCTCGACGAGCATCCGCGCCGGCCGGTCGGTCTTGGACCAGACCACGGCGCTGCTCGTGGTGACGTCGCCGCTCTGCACGCCGAGCACCGCCTCCGGCCGGTCGAAGCGCTGCGCCGGTGCGCTGCGGGCCGGCCGGGCCGGCACGAGCAGGGCTCCGGTGGTGCCCGCCGCGGCCACCGTCGCGGTCTGCAGGAAGCGGCGCCGGGAGACGCCGTCGGCTCGGTTCGTCATGGACTCCTCCTCAGGCTGTGTCCCGCAGGCCGTGACGGGCGAGCACGGCGAGTCGGGCTGGCCGGTGACGCCGCCGGCGACGTCGGTGCCTCCAGCGGTGGGGCACACCGCATCGCCTGCACGCAAAGCGGGGCGAAACCGGGCGAGCCGGATCGGTGGCGGGCGGGTGAAGAGTGGGCGACGCCGCTGCCCGACTCCGGCTGCCCGGCGGCGTCACGCGCGGCCGAGCAGCAGCGCCTCCAGCTCGTCGGCCGACCGGGCGGTGACCTGCCGGGCTCCCGGCGGCAGGCCGGGCGTCGTGCCGGTCGGCGACGCCGGCGTCGTCGCGGGCAGCCCGCTCGGGCTGTTGCGCTCGAGCACCTCGACCTGCGTGCGGTCGGCCGGGATGCGGGCCCGCTGGTACACCGAGCGCGGCGCGTCGGCGCGGTCACGCGGAACGATGAACGCAGTCACCTCGGCGGCGTCGGGGCGCAGCTCGACGACGGTGTAGCCGTGCCGAGACCAGTTGAACAGCGACATGTGCGGGTTGGCCGCGAGCATCGCCGCCTCGACCGCCTCCTCGCTGCCCGGCACCGTGACGCCCAGGCCGCTCGAGCTCACGCCCGTCGTCATGATCTCGACGGCGACCCGGTCGCCGAGCAGCGACTCGGCGCCGTACTTGGTCTGCACGTAGCCCCAGACGAAGGCGTGCATGTCGCCGGTGAGCACCAGGTTGCCGTGCGGGCGCTTGGCCAGCTCGGCGGTGATGGCGTCGCGCTCGTCCCGGTAGCCGTCCCAGGCGTCCATGTTGACGAACACGCGCGAGGAGCCGGGCAGCATGACGCCCCACTCCTGGAACAGCGTCTGGTTGCCCAGCACCCGCCAGGTGGCGTCGCTGAGCCGCAGCCGGTCGATCAGCCAGGCGGCCTGCTCGCGGCCCAGCATCGTGGAGGTCTGCGAGCGGGTGGAGAGCGCCTCGACGTTCTCGGTGCCGGTGGTCGGCTGCTTCTCGCGGTACCAGCGGCCGTCCAGCATGAACAGGTGCGCGAGGTCGCCGAGCCGCACGTCGCGGTAGAGCCGCCACGCCTCGTGCGGCGCGGTGCTGTCGCGGTCGAGGAACACCCGCACCGGCATCCAGTCGTGGTAGCCGGCAGCCGCCTCGACGAAGTACTTGCGCATGAACTCCGGCTCGTCGCCGCGCGGGTGGCTGCTGCTCGCCGGCGCGTCGGCCTCATAGTCGTACCAGGGGTTGTTGACCGTCTCGTGGTCGTCCCAGGTCGGGATGATGGTGTGCAGCTCCATCGCGCGCTGCAGGTCCGGGTCGCTGCGGTAGGTGGCGTGCACGGCGACGACGTCGGCGTAGCTCGACATCCGGCTGGCCCCGCTGGGCAGGGCGCTGTCGCGGCCGTTGGCGTTGCCGACGGTGTTGCTCTCGTAGATGAAGTCCCCGACGTGCACGAGGTAGTCGAGGTCGTCGGTCAGCGCGTGGCGGTAGGCGCCGTAGAAGCCGGCCGGACGGTTCTGGCAGGTGAAGACGCCGAGGCGCAGCCTGTCGACGGGCTGGCCCGGGGCGGGCGCGGTGCGGCAGCGGCCGGTGCGTGACGCGACGCCCTCGTAGACGAAGCGGAAGAACAGGAAGCTGTTGCTGGGCAGCAGCCCGTCGGTGTCGACGCGCACGGTGCCGTCGCGGTCGGCGCGGATGTCCTGCGGGCGGACGACGCGCCGCAGCACGACGTCGCGCATCTGCGGGTCACGGGCGACCTCGAGGTGCAGCGCCGCGCCGGTCAGCCTGGCCGGGTCGAGCCGGGTCCACAGGACGGCGCCGGTGGCGGTCGGGTCGCCGCTGGCGACGCTGTGCGTGAACAGCTGCCGCGCGTCGTCGACCTTCGAGACGTTCGGGCGCGGCTCGTCGGACGACGCGGCGAACGACGGCGTGGTGGCGAGGACGACGCCGAGGCCGGCGGCGCCGCGGAGGAAGCCACGGCGGGAAACGGGTGACACGTGAGAGCTCCTGGGGGCGGAAGTGGCTGGGCACCAGCGACTTCCCCGACCTCGGAGCCCCTCCTGCCCGCGTCACCCAGTGTTCGCCGAGCGGTCAGGACCCGGCCACGGGCGGTGTGACCTGCGGCACGCCGTCAGCCTGCGAGCGTCAGCTGGCGAGCGAGGTCTCCCGGACGACGTCGAGCAGGCCGAGCGCCTCGAGCAGGCTGCGCGCCTCCTCGGCGTCCGTGGCGTAGCCGCAGACGGTCAGCGCCGCGCGGCGCAGCTCGTCCGTGGACAGCCCGGACGCGACATCGGTCATGGGCGGGGTGGTCGGCTGGCTGGCCATGGGCTGAGGTCCTCCATCGGTTCGGCACCCGGTGCAACGACGGGGCGGCGCTGAGGTGTCCCGCGGGCTCAGGTGTCGTACGTCACGTGAGCGGGCGAACAGCGGGTGAACACAGCACCCCGAAGCAGGAGCGGACGACGCCGTCGGCGAACATCGTCCCGTGAGCCCCCTCTCCCGGCGCGGGCTGCTCAAGGCAGGCGGCCTGGCCGTCGCGGCCACCGCCTTCCCGCTCTCGCGCGCCTACGCGCAGGAGACCGGGCCGCAGACCGTGCAGCTCGCCGGCACCGCCTTCGGGATCGGCACCTACCAGTACCACCCGTTCACGGTGCCGCCCGGCGTCAACCGGCTCGACGTGCGCATCGACAAGTCGGGCACCGCCAAGACCGGCCTCGGGATCTTCGACCAGCGCGGTGCGCACTACGCGACGCTCGAGAGCCCGAACGGCTTCCGCGGCATCTACGGCGAGGAGCGCGGCGAGTTCTTCCTGGCCACCGACGCGGCGTCGCAGTCCTTCGTCCCGGGCCCGATCGAGCCGGGTGAGTGGACCGTCGTCGTGCCCGTGTTCACCGCCCAGACGCCGGTGCCGTACGTCGTCACCGTGACGATGAGCGCGGTGCCGGCCGGTCAGCCGTTCGTGCTCGGCCGCGACCTCACCGTGGTGAGCGGCGAGCCGGGCTGGTACCGCGGCGACCTGCACGCGCACACACCGGAGAGCAGCGACGCCTGGAAGTCCGGCTCGGCGCTCACGCCGCCGGCCTGGGCGCAGACCTGCCGCGAGATCGGGCTGGACTACCTGGCGCTCACCGATCACAACGTGGTCAGCCAGAACTTCTCGATCGACGATGCCGCCGGCGAGGACGTGCTGCTCATGGCCGGCGAGGAGATGACCAACTGGTTCCACGGTCACGCCACGGTCAGCGGGATGGACCCCGGGCAGTGGTACGACTGGCGGCAGCGGCCGGCCGGGACGCCGATCGACCCCGTGCACGAGGGGCGGATCACCGACTTCCTCGAGGCGGTGCGGGACACCGGCGCGTTCGTCTCCGCCGCCCACCCGCTCGGCGCGACGCTGGCCTGGCAGTTCTTCCCCGAGGCCGCCGCCGACCCCGCCGCGAGGACCGACTCGCTCGAGGTGTGGACCGGCCCGTTCCAGCCCGACGACCAGGCCAGCGTCGACGCCTGGGACGCGATGAACCGGGCCGGCCAGCGCATCGTCGCGAACGGCGGCAGCGACCTGCACGGCGTCGAGAACAACAACGGCTTCGCCGCCGGGACGCCGACCACCGTGGTGCACGCCGCCGCGCTGTCGAAGCCGGCGATCGTCGAGGCGCTCAAGCGGGGCCGCAGCTTCGTCACCCGGCTGCCCGACGGGGTCGAGATCTACCTGTCCGGCGAGCTGCCCGACCAGCGCCAGATCATGGGCGGCACGCTCTACGGCGCCCCGACCGACGTCGCGGAGTTCGAGGTCGTCGTCCGCCGGGCGGCCGGGAAGCGCCTGGTGCTGCTGCGTGACGGCGTGCCGTTCTCGACCACGACGCTGGCCTCGGACGACGACCTCGAACTCCGCGACGTCGGTCGGGGCGC